>JAOUPJ010000207.1 GCA_029879945.1 Gammaproteobacteria bacterium | reverse complement strand
ACCATTCAAGCGACTGCATGGCATGGGTGAGTACGAAGGCTCAGGAATAGGGTTGGCAGTTTGTCGAAAAATAATCCAACGGCACAATGGTGATCTTTCGGTTGAGTCAATCCCAGGGGCAGGATCTGTTTTTTCAATCGCACTTCCAGCAAATCAGATATAGGTGAAATAAATGCAAAGAAACTCTTCAACTATTGTGAATATTTTACTGGCAGAAGACAACCCCGCAGACCAGGAGCTGACCAGAAGAGTATTCGAAGATTCAAAAGTAGCAAACCAACTTTTTGTGGTTTCAGATGGGGTTGAGGCAATGGAGTTTCTACACAATATTGGAAAATATAGTGATTCAAAACAGTTTTCTACTCCAGACGTCATTCTTCTCGATATTAATATGCCCAAAAAAGACGGTAAGGAAGTGCTGGCAGAAATAAAAAATGATCCGAAGTTAGCTTCTATACCCGTTATCATGTTAACAACTTCAGAGCATCAAAAAGACATATTCGAAAGTTACAAACTTGGGGTAAACGCTTATATAGCCAAACCTGTCGATATAGAGGAGTTTATGAGAGTGGTTTCTAGTTTAGAAAACTTTTGGCTAAAAACCGCCGAGCTGCCTGGGTTAATTAAGCGGTCCGCATGAGCATGAATACTGAAGACGAACAAATAAAAAAAAGACTATCAGTGCTGATAGTGGATGATAATCCGGCCGACAGCACCTTCTTACGCCGTCATCTAGAAGATTTAGACGAATGGGAGCTTCAAATTGATGAAGCACAATCAGCTTCGTCTTGCTTGCGTTACTTAAATAATAACAGGGTCAATATTGTATTTATGGACTACTATCTGGGTGAACAGACAGGCCTGGATCTTATAAAGACGATTCGCAATGACGGGATAGCTACGGACTTCGTTTTGCTAACAGGAATGAGCGGGGAGGAAACTGCTATTGCTGCGCTTCGAGAAGGTGTTTCTGATTACCTGGTAAAAGAAGGACTTTCGTCTGCGGTTTTACAAAGGGTCTTGAGGAGTATTTATGACTCGCAAGCAGCTAAAGACGCGCTAAAAAGCGCCTATGAAAATTTGGAAAAGATGATAGATGAAAGAACAGCAAGTTTAGAGCAGGCAAAAAATGAAGCAGACAAGGCAAATCAAGCCAAGTCCGCATTTATCTCCCGCATGAGTCATGAACTACGTACTCCACTTAACGCGATCATTGGATTTTCCACTCTAATGAGACCTGAACTGGAAGACAAGCAGTTGGGGGACGCACTAGATCAGTTAACAATGATACAAAACGCGGGCGAACACCTATTAAGTTTAATTAATGAATCACTTGATCTTGCAAGAATTGAATCGTCCGAGGTTCAATTGAATATGGAATCTGTTGATGTTAATGATGCTATTCGAGAGATAATTCAGCTGTCAACGCCAGCAATAGATGATCATAAATCCAAAGTATCTGTAAAAACAATTTCAGAAGTCATTAAAATTAATGCAGACATGAAACGCCTTAAACAGGTTCTGCTAAATCTACTATCGAATGCGATTAAATATTCTCCCCAGGGTACAGGCATTGAAATCAGCGTTAGTCAAGAAAGTAATTATTGCAAGATCTCAGTGACCGACTATGGCATGGGAATCAACAAAGATAAACTAAACGAGTTATTTATCCCTTTCCAACGTTTAGGAGCAGAACACAGTGAGGTTCAGGGGACAGGTATAGGGTTAACAATTACTAAAATGCTGGTCGAAAAAATGAAAGGAACAATAGATGTTGTAAGCAAGCCAAATCATGGGTCAACTTTTTCGATTAAACTACCTCTATATGAGAAAAAAGAAGAAGCGGAAGGCTCCTGCCCTGACATAACAATTGAAAAAGGGTGCGCACGCCATATTTCATCGCCACCCTATCGAATAATTTATATAGAAGATAATGACATAAACGCAGCACTTGTTAAAAAAATTGTTAGAGAGCAAACTAACTGTCTATTAGATACGGTATCAGATGGCCAAAAGGGATTAGAAAAAATAAAGCGGGATTTGCCCGATATCATATTAACCGATGTGATGCTTCCAGGAAAAAGCGGCCTAGAAATTATTAGAGAAATTAAAAGCCTGGAAACTACTCGCCATATTCCAGTTATTGGTCTTAGCGCCAATGCAATGCCAGAGCAAATCCAGGATGCCTTCGATTCGGGTTTTGATTTTTATCTAGTAAAGCCACTCAAAATACTTAAATTTCTAGATATTCTAGAGCAAATTTTTGATTCTTTTTTGGAAAACAAATCACGTGGAAAAATAAGTAACGGTTAACAATTTCCGTCATGGCTCGTCACACACATGCCCCGCTTCTTTGTCTCTCTCTACAAAGGGTGCTCCATTCAACATGCCGTCCATTGGTTTGGCACATGCCACGACTTTTTTAACAGTATCATCGCCCTGCATTTCTTTACTAAACTTATCCGCTAATTTTTCTGCCTCGTCGCGCTTACCCCCGTTGCACAACGTATCGATATTCTTTTCCACTTCTTCAGAGCGTTTTTCCAAATCCTTGAACTTGGCTTGATCTATATTTGCCATGCATTTTTCGACTTCCATTAGCTTGCGCATCATGCCCTGCATTCCATTTTCCATATCTTCTGCCTGAACACTAAGGGCCAAACAAAAAAGAAATACATGCGCAACAAACGAAAATAATCCTTTCATCCTTCCCTTCCTTGTGTCAAATAATCGTATTCTATTCATCACAAACATGCCCATCGGGTTCCTGATGCCCATCAGCCAAGAAAGGAACTCTGTCCACTATCCCGCCTGTCATTTCCGCGCATCGTCTCAATGCCTTGACTGTCTGATCCTGCATCATGCTCTTTGCAAACTTCTGCGCCAGTTCCTGCGCTTCATCCCTTGCCCTGACATTACATAAGTCCTCAATTTCTTCCTCTAGGGCAATAACCCTTTGGTCTAATGCCTCCAGACTTGCTGCACTAATTTTCTGCATGCACTGCTCGGCTTTGAGTGACTCGGTTGATGTTTTTGGTAGACCATCTCTGGTCACCTTAGGAGAATTCTGACTAACAGAAACCGTACTGACGAGCAGCATCATCAACGGTGCTAACAATATTGCATTTTTCCCAAGTGGCCCCACTGTCTAACCTTGTACAGAAATAAATTACAAACTAGGGCCAGAATAATACCGTGAATTCTAAACATCAGACAAGCAAAAATGTCCTTGTGATGAACCAGCACTCTGTTGAGTGAATGCTAATTTTGAGAGACAACATAGCGCAATATTTCCACGACCTGTGAGGTGTTTGTGGTCCAGGCGAGAGCCGCGGCATCCACTTCCTTCAAGGGATGAACTATGTTCTCAGCATGGAGGGTGATATACGGCTTGCCCAACGCAGCACAATAGCCGGCATCGAAAGCGGCGTTCCATTGCTTGTACTCATCACCAAAGCGAATCACAACCAAGTCGGCCTTTTCCAAAAGTGTCTTGGTACGAATGGCGTTGATTTTCGCAGACTTGTGGTCCCGCCAAAACGGATGTTCCTCC
The DNA here is from genome assembly GCA_029879945.1 of Gammaproteobacteria bacterium. Lineage (GTDB taxonomy): Bacteria > Pseudomonadota > Gammaproteobacteria > S012-40 > S012-40 > JAOUPJ01. Next base: position 2,999 of record JAOUPJ010000207.1, on the reverse strand, counting down.
GCTCCCAGATGATCGCCTGCCGCGTCGCTGGCGTCATGATCAGTAATAGCGGACGTAAATTGAACATCCAGTCCCGCCTCGCTGACGCCGGTCATGATGTCGGCCCGCCAGCGGGTATGGATCTCCCCAGAAAGATAGACAGTGAATCTCATCATTTCCCCTTCACTAAATAAAGACTCAGCTGGCCATTTTACCGCCATCTGCGTATATATCTCAAAATTTTAGTTTCGTTGGGAACTTACGTTGCGTTGCCCAGTCTACATAAGGAACAAACTGAGATAGAGGGAAGCATGGAAAGACGAGATAAACCCAGGGCCATAGCGATGAGCAAAATTCAAGAACAAGATGGCCAAGTATTGGAAATGGTATCGGAAAATGCGAATTGGCTGCTATCGATCGTCGGAATTATATCTATCTCTTTGATATTGCTAGTAATATTAGATAATAGTTTGTAAAGAATTCATTTAGGTAACCTCCCGTAGTGAATATGGGGCTTCGGCCCCAGCCTCCTAACGCATTAGCGCTCCTTGTAACCGGAAATGGTGCCCACCGTTTCCGGTTTTTTTTGCCTGCGACTGCTTCTTAGTACAATGGCTCCAGCAGTGATTACCAGGGCTGTCCCCAGCAACGACAAGACATCCGGCCACTCACGCCAGAATATCCACCCCAATATCGCGGCAAAAATAACGGAAAAGTAGACGAAGGGACCAATTTTTGCCACCGGCGCATGGGAATAGGCTTGGGTTAAAAACAGCTGTCCGATGGTGGCACTCGCTCCTGCCGCCATCAGCGTCATCCAACTCCCTGTAGTAATATCCTGCCAAGCGAGGGAAGCGGCTGGAAAAGAGATGATTGTGCAGCCTAGACTGTAATAAAAAACCACACGGATTGTCGGTTCAGTATCACTCATCTTCCGAATGGCGGTATTGGCCACAGCAGCGAAAAAGCCGGATAACAACGCAATCCAGGCCGCAACAAGCAAAAAACTGCTTCCCTCAGGTTTCAATATAAAGCCTACTCCGACAAAGCCAGTCACTAACGCCAAAGAGATCGCCCTGGTTAATCGTTCGCGAAGCCAGTAGTGCGCAATGATCGGAGCGAATAACGGCGTTGTATAGCTTAAAAGGACCGCATCTGATAGCAATATATGCCCCAGGGCATAAAAAAAACAATACATGGAACCCAGTCCAGCAAGGGTTCGTAAAGCGTGCAACCCTGGCCTTTTTGTAGCCAGATTTCGTACCCCACCGCTAAACCGAAACAGAAAAGGAAGTAGAAAAATAAATCCAAACAAGTTTCTTAGAAATACGATCTGCTCATTTCCCAACTCCCCACTGACGGACTTCACACACGCCCCTAAAATGGCAAACATCAGGCAAGCCGTTACCGAATACAGCGCCGCAACAGGAATGTTTTCGTTTGTTTTTATAGCCATTGTGATGGATCTGCAAAGGTTGAACCGAGGAATGTAGTCGCGGCTGGGTCACTGTCAATTAGAGCCAGAATATGGGACAATTCGCGTCCATTAACATCATGTATCGCTTCTAGATTGAGTTCGTTTGTGTCTGATAAAACCATGACCTCCCTGGTGAATCCACTGTCTCCACCTGTCCCCAAGGGACCTGGAGACAGGTTATTTTTTGGCTCCTTATACGGCTCCAGCAGCGCACTCGTCATCGCGGAATTAGCAAAAAAAAATACGAGCCCTACGGTTGCGCTCACTGCGAACACATCAAAGGCACTGGAGCTTGAAGCAGAGCTTCGATTCTATCTCAAAGATAGCGGGCTTCCTATCTTATCATTTCCAGATTGGGAAACCCTGCCCTACGACATCTTTTCCCCACACCAGGATATTATTTCCCAAAGGCTCGAAACCTTATATCTGCTTCCCCGCATTCAGCAAGGCCTACTGATTTTGCCCATAGCTACCGCGATGCAGCGCATTGCACCCAAGGCCTATGTGGAGGGTAATTCGCTACTGCTTAAACAGGGGGATGTTCTAGACCTGGATGCCATGCGACTCGAACTGGAATCCAATGGCTACCGATGTGTCTCACAAGTAATGGATCACGGAGAATTTGCCGTCAGAGGATCTTTACTTGATCTCTACCCCTCAGGGACAAAACTTCCTTACCGTATCGACTTGTTCGACAACGAAGTGGACAGCATCCGTCGCTTCAATCCGGAAACACAGATCACAGATGAAAGGGTGGACGAGGTTCGTGTGCTTCCAGCGCGTGAATTCCCGATGAATGAAGAAGCCATTAAACACTTTCGTGGTGCCTATCGAGATACTATAGAGGGAGATCCAACTCGTAGCATTATTTATAAAGATATTTCAGATGGTAATCTTCCGGGAGGGATTGAATACTACTTGCCACTCTTTTTTAGTCATACTGAAACTTTGTTTGATTACTTGCCCGAGTCAACTTTATTCGTTTCTACCGAAGAAGCGATAAAAGAGGCAGATGTATTTTACGACGATTTACAACAACGATACGAAAGCCGTCGTTACAATATTGAAAGGCCGATTCTCCCTCCCTTAACTCTTTACTTAAACCCAAACCAATTGTCTGAAAATCTCAAACCTTTTCCAGTTGTCCATGCACAATCTTTTTCCTGGGATGAAGCCAGAACTGAAAAAAGCAACTATTTCAATTTTGTGAGCAAACGCCCTCCCAGCCTGGTATTTGATTCACGCAGGGAAAATTCAGTAGAAGCTTTAGAACTTTTTCTAAAGGAGTTTCATGGCAGAATTTTATTTGTTGTGGAATCTGAAGGTAGACGCGAAGTATTGTTGGAAATACTGCGTAATCACCGGATATCACCAAAACCTGAAGACTCGTGGCTAGGCTTTTTGAAAAATGAAACGAAGTTGGGAATTTGTATATCGCCTATTGATACTGGGATAGTGCTAAACAACCCGGACATCTCGGTCATAACAGAAAATCAGCTCTTTGGCCAACGGGTAAAGCAGCAACGACGACGGGTTAAAACGA
>JAOUPJ010000206.1 GCA_029879945.1 Gammaproteobacteria bacterium | reverse complement strand
CTTGGTAGTTCCTGTGGTAGGGTGCGAATTGACTGGTTCTCAACCATTTTGAGATATTTCTCAGATAGTGAGTTGAGCCTATCGTCTTTAATTTTTCCGACTCACGTGCATTCATGACACTGAGCTCTCCAAACCAGATCTTATATAATGTTGATAGTTCGGCCGTCAGGTACACGTCCACGTCGTGCCCTGGGTTGTCGCTACAACTCTGAGCTTTTCCATCTCTAATCAATATAAATTTCTTTATCAGGTCTCCGTCGTAGGAAATATTGAACTGTATGATACTGTCTCCTGTCGGAATTTGATCAATATCTAAGGCAAAAGCAAAATCTCGGACAATAGAGGCTGGATTCAATTCGTTATATTCGGTAGATTCAAACGCAAAAGTCATTCCCCACTTGCCGAATTCAGTCATTAACGGTTGTAGCGCTTTTCCCATCGAGGTGAGGTGATACTCCGTTCCGGATTTTCCTGGAACCTTTTTCTTTAGGATGATGCCTTCATTTTCCAAAGTGCGCAGCCGCGAATTGAGTAGTGTGGGTGACAGTTTTGGTAAGTAGGTTTGAAACTCTGTAAAGCGTGTGGCGCCAAGAAACATTTCACGAATAATCTGCAATGTCCATCGTTCACAAAGCACTGAAGCCGCTTTAGAAATGGGGCATACCTCACCAAAATCATACATTACTATTTTCTCTCTTAATTAGTTTGATCGCACTACATTTTTTGTAGCGTTTTACTACAGCTTATTAACTATAACAAATTTCCCACAGGTCTAGAATTTAAACCATAGACAGAGCGCGTGGCGCACACAAAGCCAAGTGGGTCTGGATTTTATCGTGAAAATCTAGTGTAAATAACTATTTGAAAAAGGAGTGTTAGTATGACTGAGCAAAAGAAAATTGTAATTGTCGTTACCAATGGTTTCGATAATGAAAGAGCATCTGTGGCCTGGAGTATCGCAAATGGAGCAATCGCATCCGACTTCAAAGTTACTATGTTTCTTGTTGCATCGGGGGTAGATTGGGTTCGCAAAAAAGCGATGGATGTAGCGCGACTAAACCCCCTCGACCCGCCCATAGGAGATATGATTAGAACAGTTATGGAGGCTGGATCTGACGTCTTTGTCTGTCCCCCGTGTGCAAAAGTGCGTGGTTATGACAAAGAGGATTTTGTTGATGGCGTCGAATTAGCAGGTTCCACAGCGATGCTGGCCGTAGTGAGTGAAGGGGCTGCAACTCTTAGTTTTTGAGATCTGTGCGAGCGTGTCGGGCTGGGTCCGACACGCTCACCAAAAATCTATTTTTGCAGTGCTACGTCAAAGACGTAGTTCCGAATATCGTTGTAGTCATCTTGCGTGACGATGTTGAGCTGTTTCTTGACATGCTTGCTAACACGTTTCCAGCCGTGGTCTTCTTTGTTGTGGCCCACAATGCGGTGTATCTCCACCAAATGCTCTGCAAGCATTAGTGTGGCGACCAGATCTTTGAGAGGCCCATTTTTCTCCTGCTCAAAAAACTCCGGGCCTGCATGATGATACAGAACGGCATCGCCAATTAGCTCATCCATATTCCAAAGATCACAGAGGTGATGGCCTACAACGCAGTGATCGATGTCCAGTTCGCGCTGTTCCACTTGTTGTACTAAACCGTCGGGGTTTTGATAGGATTTTTCAACTATTTCGATGTAGTTTTTAAACTTCTGCATCAATATGGGGATGCCACAATTATGGAATAGACCCAGAGTGTAGGCGTCGTCTCTTTTGGCGACTTTAAGTTCACCCGCGATTGCTCCAGCCGCCTTTGCCGCGTCCATCGAGGAATCCCAAAACTCAGACATATTCTCATCCTGGTCTTTGTGCAGGGAGGTTCGTAAAATCAGCGAATTGACGATATTGATGACACTCTGGTTGCCGAGCAGCAATACTGCTTGTTGAATCGATGTGATCTTTTTGGCTAGACCGAAAAACGGTGAATTAATGGTTTTTAGTACGGTAGCGGAGACGCCGGTGTCTTGTGAGATCAAATCCACAATCTTTTTGGTATTGTCGCCTACCTTGTGTAGGTCAACCAATATCTGAGGCTTTGGAGGGATGCTAATCCCCTTAAGAGGGTCACCACTTGCCTTTGCTTGGGTCGTTGAGCTCATATCAATTCCCGTAGATGTGTAGTTTATTCTTTTTGCGTGTAGGTCATTAAGTATTATCGGGAGCTTGAAACGAAAATTGAGTTTTTGCCCTTACGGTAGGAGTTTGGATAAAGCTATTAATTACAGAAGGTTAAAGCATTAGCTGAGCTTGTCCAGCCTGAGTCTGTCTCGTAGATCAAAAAGCTTTAGCGCGGTTATGTTAACTGCCACCAGACTACCCAGGCCCGCCGCCGCAGAAATTAAGAACATAATTAAAATCTGATACTTAACCGCTTCCCACGGGTCGATTCCAGCGAGAATCTGGCCGGTCATCATGCCGGGCAGGCTAATGATTCCTGCTGCCACCATGGCATTGATAATAGGGATTAGCCCTACCCTGATGGCCTCACGCTTTATTTCCAGAATTGACTCACCTGCGGTAAATCCCAGTGCCAGCTTAGTTTCAATTATGTTTTTGCTCATCACAGCATTGCGCGTGAGGCTATCCAGGCTGAGAGCGATGCCGTTCATGGCATTACCTAGCGTCATCCCCAGTAGGGGAATGGCGTACTGCGGTGCGTACCAAGGATCATTTTGGATGAGAAAAATCAGGGTCAAAAGAGTTAGTAAGAACGAAGAGCTAGTCATTGCGGCCAAGCCGATAAAGTATCCGCTGTAACCTTTGAGTCTGTGTTTTTGTCTGGAATTCACTTCTCGTCCTGCTAACAGCAGCATGACGAGCGTGATGAGACCTACCCAATAGTAGTCTGCGTTTTCAAACACAAACTTCAAAACTAATCCAATCATTGAAAGCTGAATTGCTGTCCGTAGTGAGGCGATTAGGAGACTACGAGCAAAACCCATATTGGTGAGAATGGAGAGTATCGCGAGTGCAACTACCAGCGATGCGGCCAATACAAGATCTAGGATACTGAGAGTAGTCACTGTGTCAGTACTCCATTTTCCATGGCGAACACAAGCGGGTGTAGACGAGCAATTTGTTCCTCATCATGGGTAACCCAAATCAGCACGGCTTGGTGTTGTTTTGCATAGTGACTGATCAACGCTTCACAGGCCTTGGTGTTGATCAGGTCCAGATTGGCGGTGGGTTCATCCAGCAATAAGACCTTGGGTGAGTTTTGTAAGAGTCTTAAAAGCGCCAGTCTTTGTCGTTCACCCGTAGAACATTCAGTTATCGGTTTATGTAAAATTTCCGGTTTTAAATTGAGCGTATCCAAGTCTTCGTGACGGATGTTATATATGGAATCGCTGGCAGTGTTGCCCCACCAATGGGTTTCGGCAGACAAGAATCCAACCGTCTTACGCCAATTTGCGGGTGCAAAATGGTATCGCGATGTTCCGTTAAATAGAATATCGCCGCTCGCGGGGACCAGATCAGCGATGCACTTCAGGAGCAGGGTTTTTCCCGATCCGGACGGGCCTATAATTACTATGTTCTTGCTGCTATCCGTTTGTAAGGAAATGGACCCAAATAAGGGATGAGATAGGTCCACAACTTCCAGGGTATTGAGCATTATTTCCTTATCTATTCCTATCTGAGTGTACTTCATTCGACTATTATACTTGGATATGTTTTTTAAATTCAGGAGTCAATGATGAGCAAGCCAACTATCGCAAAAAGAGGACCGTTTTTTGAGGATGTGACGCCCGGAACCTATTGGTGGTGCGCCTGCGGAAAATCAAAAAAACAACCGTTTTGCGACGGGTCCCATCAGGGTTCAGATTTTAGTCCGGTCAAGATAGATGTTACAGAATCTAAGACCCTAGTCTTGTGCGGGTGTAAACATAGTGCAAATAAACCTTTTTGTGATGGGTCACATGGCTCGTTGAAATAGTGGGAAAATAAAAAAGGCGGTCAGATGACCGCCTTTTTGGGCTTTGGAAGTACGAAGTGTACTATCGAGGACTACGGGAAATTGTGAATTCTGGGTAGGCTTCCAGACCACACTCCGTGAGGTCTACGCCATTGTGTTCTTCCTCTTCAGTCACGCGGATTCCCATCACCTTCTTGATGATGAACCACACCACCAAGCTGACCAGGAAGGTCCAAAGGAAGATTACGGCGATGCCCATCAACTGTGCGGCTATCTTGGCCTCTGGGTTCGAAAAGGTCACTGCGATTAAGCCCCAAATGCCAACTACACCATGAACAGAGATAGCGCCGACTGGATCGTCGATCTTGAAGCGGTCCATCCATACGATGGAGAATACAACGATCACGCCGCCAATTCCACCGATCAAGGTTGCCAGCAGTGGTGTAGGGGTGAGTGGTTCAGCGGTTATCGCAACCAGGCCGGCCAGGGCACCATTGAGTGCCATAGTCAGGTCTGTTTTGCCGAACATGAGTCTGGCTGTGATCATGGCAAAGATAACGCCACCTGCAGCGGCCATATTGGTGTTCACGAAGACCAGTGCGACTGCATTAGCCTCACCCACATCTGACACTTTCAATTCTGAGCCACCGTTAAATCCGAACCAGCCCATCCATAGGATGAAAGTGCCTAGCGTAGCCAGGGGCATATTGGCACCGGGGATAGGTTTGATTTCACCGTTAGGGCCGTATTTGCCTTTACGTGGACCAAGTAACAAGACACCGGCCAGTGCTGCAGCGGCGCCGCACATATGAACCACGCCGGAGCCGGCAAAGTCTAGAAACCCATTGGCATCCAGGAATCCGCCACCCCATTTCCAGAAGCCTTGCACCGGGTAGATGAAACCAGTCATGACGACTGCAAACGCCAAAAAGGCCCAAAGCTTCATCCGCTCTGCCACAGCACCCGATACGATAGACATGGCTGTTGCGACGAATACCACTTGGAAAAAGAAATCGGACATCACGGAGTAATAGGGAGCGTCTTCACCGCCAGCCAGTACTGCTTCCTTGGTGTGCTCAGCACCGATGAGGAATCCAAAGTTGGGAATGAATCCTTCTCCGCCACCATACATAATGGCATAGCCGCAAAGCATGTACATGATACAGGCAATGGCGAACAAGGAGATGTTTTTGATTAAAATTTCGGCCGTGTTTTTTGCTCTCACCATGCCTGCCTCAAGCATGGAAAAACCAGCAGCCATCCACATTACAAGTACGCCAGACACAAGAAAATAAAATGTGTCGAGAGCGTAGGGTAGTTCTTTAAGTGCTTCCACTTTCAACCTCCACAACTAATATTAATTATTGAAAACTTCATTACCAGTCTCTACAGGGCGTCGGGGCCTGTCTCACCCGTACGAATTCGCATGACCTCATCCAATGAGTAGACGAAAATTTTTCCGTCACCGATCTTCCCTGTTTTGGCGGCGTTGCTAATGCACTCAATTACTTGTTCCAGTAGTTCGGCTTTTACGGCGATCTCTACTTTGATCTTAGGTAAGAAATCCACAACGTATTCTGCGCCCCGATAAAGCTCTGTGTGCCCTTTTTGACGGCCAAATCCTTTTACTTCAGTTACGGTAATACCTTGTACGCCAATATCAGACAGCGCTTCCCGAACGTCGTCTAGCTTGAACGGTTTAATGATCGCTGTTACCAGTTTCATAATTCCTCCTCGGCCATGCACCGAATATTTCGAATAAAGACGATGGACGCAAAAGTCAGGACAGACCGATTGGGATGAGTGGTCGGCTGCTATAGGTCCACATAATTACTTGTGTTATAGCAGCGCATGTGCCACTCTTATTTTTATAGTAATTACATAATGTTAGTGCTTGTTTGGCAGTTGGGGGGGGAGCAAAATGCACCGTTTCGGGACTCGCGCACAAAGTAGACGCACCATTATGGTGCGCAGTTAAGTGTGAATTTTACCGAAGGATGAGGTAGACTCGATCTAGTTTTTCAAGAGAGTTTTTTATGTTAGACCCAAAAACCTTAGAGGAAATTACCAATAAAATAATGGACGCCTTACCTGCCGATTTGCGGGTGCTCAGAGATGATTTACATAAAAACATGCGGGCCGGTGTGCAGACCGTACTAGGTAAACTGGATCTGGTGACTCGAGAGGAATTTGAGGCGCAAAAAGAAGTGTTGACGCGTACCCGTACGCAGTTGGATAGCTTGGCTAAAGAGCTTGCAAGATTGGAGAAATTGATGGACGATAGTTAGGATATTAGAAAAATAAAAATGTAATTCTCATATAACAACTACAAGAGAGAGAAATATGGCCTTAGCCACAGTCTTTAGCCGTGCGGTGGACGGCATCGAATCGCCCCTGGTATCCGTCGAAGTTCATGTCGCAAACGGCCTGCCGAATTTTTCCGTCGTTGGCCTTCCTGAAAAGGTAGTCAAGGAAAGTAAAGAGCGTGTTCGCGCAGCACTCGTCAATAGTCAATTTGATTTTCCTGCGAAACGTGTCACGGTCAACCTGGCACCCGCTGATTTGCCCAAGGAAGGAGCACGTTATGATTTAGC
>JAOUPJ010000205.1 GCA_029879945.1 Gammaproteobacteria bacterium | reverse complement strand
AGCTTCGACTTGCCAGACTTCAACGGCAAGGTACGCCTCATGGCCATGGTGTTCACCCGCGATCGTTTTGGTATGGCCGAGGAAAACGTCACCATTGCCGCACCCGTCGTCGCGGAGATATCCAAACCACGCTTCTTAACTGCCTATGACAAGAGTGTCATCTCTATGGACATTCAGAATCTTTCTGGAACCAAACAGACTCTGAATATTGATTTAAAGGCGACCGCACCGCTGGAACTGGAAAACAAACCACAAACCATCACCTTGAACGATGGAGAAAAGAAAGTCATTAAGTATCCTGTAACAGCGGCAGGGGATTTCGGCCTTGGGGATTTGGATTTTACTTTGGAGAACGTTTTAGAAGGCAATGGCTTGCCCATTAAACTCAATCGTCACTGGGATCTGGCTGTACGCCCCGCCTTCCCCTCGGAAAGACGAAAAATTAACGCCATGCTGGAACCCGGTGCTTCATTGGAATTGGGTGATGAACTAAAAGACCTAATCCCGAGTACGGTCGAAACAGAGCTGACCGTTTCACCTCTGCCACCCATCGATATTCGTTCACAGATCCAGGGCCTCTTGAAATATCCCTATGGATGTTTAGAGCAAACTACCAGTAGCACCTATCCCTGGGTGTATGCAAGTCAGGAAAATTTCGAAAAACTGGGCATGAAGGATTTCAAATTGTATCACGGACTCAGTTTAGACAAGCGCATCGAGTATATGGAAGTGGGTGCGCGTCGATTGAAGGGCAAACAACTGAGCAACGGAGGCTATGGTTTGTGGAGCCCGAGTAGTCCAGAGGAACACTGGTTGACTGTCTTTGTGGCCGATTTTCTAGTGGACGCACGTGAGCAAGGTGCAAACGTGGACGGAGGAATGTTTGATGCGACCATGAATCGGTTGACTCAATACATAAAGAGCAATGGGTCAATGTGGGGCGAACGTCACAGCAACTCTCCCAACCATTATCGTTTCGCCTATCGCGCCTATGCCGCCTATGTGCTTTCCCGACTCAACCGTGGTTCCATGGGAGCACTGCGCAATCTCTATGATCAACAACGTAGCGGTGCGCAGAGCGGTCTGCCTTTAGCGCACCTGGGTCTGGCCTTATTGAAGCAGGGTGATACACGACGTGGAATGGATGCCATAGAAGAAGGTATTGCCAAGGCCTATGCGCACGACCGTTATTACTATCTGGGTGACTACGGTGGCAAAGTACGTGACCTGGCGCTGATGGTCTATCTCCTTCATAGCAATAAGGTGGATGCACCCTATGGGGAGTTGGTGAATCAACTTGCCGAAACAGTCAAACAACGCAACAACTTCAGCACTCAAGAACGAATTGCCCTTTTCAAGGCAGGCACCTCACTGGCATTGAGTCGTGATAAAAAATGGAGTGGCGAGCTGTTTCTAAGTGCCGCTCAACAGGAAGTGAAAACAGCCGGAGACTATCAACAGTCCTTGGGCTACGACGATCTCAGCGGCGGATTGCGCTTTAAGAACACGCACGACGATATTCTGAATGCCCAGCTCAGCATTGAAGGACATTCTACCAATCTACCATCCGCACGTATGGAAGAAATAGAAATCATTAAAAACTACTATGACCGTGAAGGGGATCTCATCGCCACAACGCGAAACGGTGAGGGCACTCTACCTGAACTGGAAAGCGGCGCACTGGTGCTTGTGGAAGTGCAGATAAAGGCCAAGCGTCGTATTCCTGATGGCCTGCTTATCGACTTGTTACCGGGCGGATTGGAACTGGAAAACCAGAACCTGGCTCATAGTGTGAAACTCAGTAGTTTCAAGATCAACAATAGACCGGCTACGGAACTCCTCCAAAACAACGGTGTAGTTCATCAAGAGTATTTGGATGATCGCTATATCGCGGCGATAGATTTGAAACAGAGTTCAACTGCGCACGTGGTTTACGTCGCGAGAGTGGTCAGCCCCGGAGAGTATCTAGTACCACCGACTATTGTGGAAGACATGTATCGTCCTTATCTCATGGGCATCAGTCACGGCGTAAAACCGGTGAAGATCAACAACAGCAATGCGTCCGCATCGAATTAGATTTGTTAAGCGATTTGCACAGCTCACAGCACTCGTCGTCTTAATCAATATCATCTTCCCACCACCCGTGGAAACGGTGGGTCTGTTTGCCAGCGTGGTGGTAGACCGCCACGGTGTTCCGCTACGGGCATTTGCAGACAAACAAGGCATATGGCGATACCCAGTCAAACCTCATGAGATATCGCCAAACTATCTGGAAGCACTAATCAACTACGAAGATCGTTACTTCTGGCTGCACCCAGGCGTAAATCCCATTGCTTTGCTACGTGCCTTTAAACAAAACATCAGCCATGGACGCATCATTTCCGGCGGTTCCACCATCACGATGCAAGTGGCGCGTCTTATCGACCCCCATAGTCGTAATCTGGGCGGAAAACTAAAGCAAGTCTTCCGCGCCATTCAACTGGAGTTGATGTACTCCAAAACAGAAATTCTCACCTTGTATCTCAACCGTGCACCCTTTGGTGGGCCCATAGAGGGCGTGCAAGCCGCGGCGTTTACTTATCTGGGCAAGTCGGCGCAAAATCTTAGCGATGCCGAGGCGGCCCTATTGGCCGTTTTACCCCAAGCACCCAGCTTTAATCGCCCGGATCGCTACCCACAACGGGCGCAAAAGGTGCGGGACAAACTCATTGAGCGCATGCAGATCAGCGGTGTATGGACATCTCAGCGGGCGCAAGAGGCAAAACTGGAAAATGTGTGGGCCGAGTTTAATCCACAACCCATGAACGCACCGCTACTGAGTCGTTATGTGATCTCTCAAAATCCGGGGCAGGGTATTTACCACAGTACGATCGACTTTGGTCTGCAACAAGGACTCGCCAGTTTTGTACGTGATCAGGCCCTCATGCTGCCCGCCGCAACGTCTATTGCAGTGCTGGTGGCAGACAACCGTAGCCTGGCGGTACGCGCCTATGTGGGCTCGGGTGCATTCAACGACGACTCACGTTTTGGTCATGTGGATATGGTACAAGCGACACGCTCACCAGGCTCCACGCTCAAACCGTTTCTGTATGGCATGGCGATGGATCAGGGTCTTATCCATTCTGAATCGCTATTGAGTGATGCGCCCTCCAATTTTGGGGACTACAGTCCTGAGAATTTTGGTTCCGGTTTTGAAGGGCCAATCGGCGTCACCCAGGCCCTGCAAAAATCTTTGAACGTGCCCGCAGTGCAAGTCCTGGATGCGCTGGGCAGCAATGTCTTTTTGCTCAGTCTGAAAAACGCGGGAATGAAGTTGTCTTTGCCCATGGGCGCGAAAGCGAATCTGGCAATCACCCTGGGCGGTGTGGGCACCAGTCTTTTTGATCTGGTAGGGGCCTACACAGCCTTCGCGAATAATGGTCTGGCGGGCAAACTACGCGTCGTAGAAGAGATGCCTGTTAACAGACGTTACATCCTGTCACCCGGCTCGGCGTGGATCACAAGACAAATCCTTTCCAATAACCGGCGCAGTGATAGACCTGCCGCCAATCTGATTCAGTATGATTCGCAAATGCTGGCCTGGAAGACGGGTACCAGCTACGGTTATCGAGATAGCTGGGCCATCGGTACGCTACCCGAGTACACCATTGGCGTTTGGGTCGGGCGACCGGATGGAACACCTTTGCCCGGTTACTACGGTGCCGTGGCCGCGGCTCCCATCCTGTTTCAAATCGCCAACAACGTAAATAAGCTGCGCGTGTACGATACCAAACAGGAAAGCCTGTACAAGGCAGACAAGCCCTTTAGTGTCTCGCAAGAAGTAATCTGTTGGCCATTAGGACAGAGTTTGGCGCAAACGCAAAAAGAACACTGTCATCTGCAAAAGCTTGCCTATACCCTGGATGGCAACACACCCGCAACCCTTAAGAGCAAGGAAGACAATGACTGGGCCATGAATCCATTGAGCTTGCGTGTCAGCAATAAAACCGGGCATAGACTGGATGAAAGTTGTAATCACACAGCCAGTAGTATGAAAAGCGTTGCCCTATGGCCTAAATCGGTAGAACCCTGGGTGCTGAAAAAATACAGACGCATTGAGCAAATTCCACCCACGGACAAGTCTTGTGACAAACCACCCAATCTGGCCACAGGCAGCATCCAAATCACTGGCATTCACGACGACAGTATACTGCGAGTAGCAGGGGCTTCCAACATCATGCCTAGAGTTGAATTGCACGCGCTAGGGGGAAATGGAACGCATCACTGGTTTATTAACGGGAGCCTGGAGTATTCACTGCAATCCAACGCCGTGCAGGCCCATGAATTCACCAAACCCGGAAACTATACGATCACCGTGGTCGACGAAATGGGTGAGGTTGATGAGGTGAGAGTGGTGGTGCTGGGCTCCTAATCAATGATACCCTATAGGGAAACAGGCTTGGTGGAAAAACTAACAATAAGAAATAAAGTGTCATATCTTTTTCCGATAACAATCTTACTTAGTGCTTTTTAATCGTTGCGAGCTTGATAACTACTTGGAAATCGAGAGGGTTAAACTACATACAGGCAGTCCATAAAGCCTGTTGCGTATATATCCCCTGCAATAATCTCTAATTTTCAAATTACCCCCCCACTAAGAATCAATTTATTCTGCCGATTCGGCAGGATTTTGTTCAAAACCTAATTGAATTATAGGGAATATTAACCCATAATTAGTCATAATCGATAATGGGAGAGAGCCTAGGTGTAGTTTTACTTTATGAACTACAATAGACGAAATTATTTTTAAGGTAAAACTATCATATAGTTACGTCGTTTATAATAATGGTGGGTTTTGGGGGATATTTGCATGTGTATACTTTCAATAGGTACGCGGAATTTCGTTTTTTCTAGTTTTTTTCTTTTTTCTACTCTAGCTTCTGCTGCGCAGTCGCCCACGACGAACAGCACTTTGTCACCGACAGGAATAAACTACGCACCCCACAGGGTGATTGTGCAGTTTAAAGCAACCGGGCCCCATGCGGTCACAGATGACGTCGGAGACCTTGTTAAAACTGGAAAATCCTTCCAGGCACGAATTGCGAGTGGTTCTTCAAAATTGGATGGTATATTCAAGTCGTTGAAAATAAAAAGCGCAAGAAACCTTTTTTTCGACAGAAAAGGCAAGACGCTAGCGCAAACAAAGATAGCATTTCGAAAACACCTCAAAAAACAACTAGAACACAAAAGGCCAAATAGGTCTAAACTAGCTGATACCATACCGCTCGATTTACTAAATACCTATATATTAGATATAGATCCTTCCGTGAATGTCGAAAATGTTGTACAGGCACTTAGAAACGACGACTCTGTAGAGCTAGCTGAACTGGATTTCAGTGCCAAGCTGAAATATACACCCAATGATCCGTATCTTAACTCTTCAGGAAATCTGACGAACTCAAACCTAGAAGACCTTTGGGGAATAAAACAAATTGGTGCGGATCTCGCGTGGACTGTAACGCAGGGTGAAGGGGTTGTGGTAGCAGTAATTGATTCCGGAGTAGACATATCTCATCCGGATATATATGAGAATGTCTGGCGTAATGAGGGCGAACTACCCTATCCAAATGGGATTGATGATGACAACAATGGCTTTGTAGACGACTACTTTGGAGTTGATGTTACTAAGTGTTGGGTAGTTTCGTTTGATCTTCGAAGTGAATGCACTCAATACAATCCAACCTATCTTGCTGGAGGAGTGCAGGGTCCTAACCCAGATATGTTTTATCCTACGGATAGAATCGGGCATGGAACTCATGTAGCGGGAACCATTGCTGCGGCGGGTAATAACGGGATTGGTGTAATAGGTGTAGCTCCCAAGGCGAAGATAATGCCGATAAAAGCCTTTGAAAAAATCGAGCAGGGAGGTTTTTGGTCATACGACAATGTTGGTTATACTACCGATTTGGTAACTGCCATTCGTTACGCAATTCTCAATGGAGCAGACGTAATAAATGCGAGCTGGAGCACTGACAAACCTTCGGCAGCTCTAAACTTGTTTGTTAGGTTTGCTCACTATTTAGAGATACCTGTAGTGTTTCCAGTCGAATACGACACAGTGCCCGAAGTTGGTGGTGAATTTATTGCCCGCCCTTATTCAATTTTAGTGGCGTCTGTTGACTACAGTCATAAAACCAATATTGACTATCTCAGAGCAGTAGAAATCGATGTTGCCGCTCCAGGATCGAACATCCTCTCACTTAATGCGCACTATGGCGAGAATGAACTAGCAAAATATTCCAGGACCATAGGAGATGGATACTCAGAAGGTCGATACATAGAGTTGAGCGGTCCATCGGGGGCTGTACCCCATGTAAGTGGGGTAATTGCATTGTTGAAGAGTCAGAACCCTTCCCTGAAGGTCGAAGAAATCAGGCAAATACTTCGTAAAACCGCGCGAGATGACATGCGGATACCAGGATTTGACACCTATACCGGACCTGGGATTTTAGACGCCGCCGAAGCAGTTATTTATGGTTCTGACGTTATTTCAACGCTGATTACTAACCCGTTTCGATATGGGTTTATTAATAGAAGGAAGCTCTCTCGTCTTGGGGTATATGGCTATGCTTTTGGCTCGTCTCCAAG
>JAOUPJ010000022.1 GCA_029879945.1 Gammaproteobacteria bacterium | reverse complement strand
CGGCTTTAGGGGTAGACTGACGATAGGCTGCTCTCGCTGCGATTTCATAGGCAATGGCCGACGAGTCTACCGCATGGAAGCTTCCGTCCATGAGTGTGACTTTGTAATCCAAACAGGGGAAACCGGCGAGTACACCTCTACCCATGCTGTCTCTAAAGCCTTTCTCAACGGCGGGCCAAAATTCTCGAGGAACATTACCGCCAGTCACCTTGGATTCAAACAGGAAACCACCGCCGACTTCGTTTGGTTCAACAACATAGTCAATCTTGGCGAACTGACCTGAACCACCCGTTTGTTTCTTATGGGTGTAACTGTCTTCCACGCGTGAGGTAATGGTTTCACGGTAAGCAACCTGGGGTTTACCCATGGTCACTTCCACGCCATGTGTACGCTTGAGTATGTCTACCTTGATATCCAGGTGTAACTCACCCATCCCTTTAATGATGGTTTCACCGGATTCCTCGTCTGTTTCAACGCGGAAAGACGGATCTTCAGCGATCATCTTGCCAAGAGCGATACCCATTTTCTCTGAGGCAGCCTTGTCTTTAGGCGTGATAGCGATAGAGATAACGGGATCTGGGAATACCATAGGCTCCAACGTGGCAGGATCTTTAGGATCACACAGGGTATGTCCTGTCTGCACGTTCTTCATGCCGATAACAGCGACGATGTCACCGGCTTGGGCACCGTTCAGCTCGATTCGCTCGTTGGCATGCATCTCCACTATACGTCCGATACGCTCTGTCTTGCCGGTAAAGGTATTCAATACCGTGGTACCTTTTTCCAGTTTTCCAGAGTAGATACGGATAAAGGTCAGGGCACCAAATCGGTCGTCCATGATCTTGAACGCCAGGGCGCGTAGTGGGGCATTTGCATCGACAATGGCCTTCTTGCCTGTCTCGTTACCTTCCAGGTCGACTTCTGGTTGTGGCTCAACCTCGGTTGGGTTAGGCAGGTAATCGACAACGCCGTCCAGAACCAATTGCACGCCTTTATTTTTGAATGAAGAGCCGCAGAAGGTTGGGAAAAAGTCCAGCTTGATAGTGCCCTTGCGGATGCAGCGTTTCAAGTCTTCCAGAGAAGGCTCTTCACCTTCCAGATATTTTTCCATCAGGTCATCATCTTGCTCTACCGCAGTCTCAATCAAGGCCTCACGGTACTCAGCAGCCTTGTCGGCATACTCGGCGGGGATGTCTACGATTTCATAGTTCTCGGGTAGACCGGAGTCGTCCCAGATCCAGGCCTTCATGGTCATCAAGTCAACCACGCCTTTGAATTCTTCCTCAATACCGATGGGTAGGGTCATGACGAGTGGATTGGCGCCCAACACGTTTTTAACTTGTTTGACTACGCGGTAGAAGTCTGCACCCATGCGGTCCAGCTTGTTAACATAGATGATACGAGCGACTTCTGAGTCATTGGCATAACGCCAGTTAGTTTCTGACTGGGGCTCTACACCGCCCGAACCACAGAATACACCAATGCCCCCGTCTAATACTTTCAAGGAACGGTAAACTTCAATGGTGAAGTCCACGTGCCCTGGGGTGTCGATGATGTTAAATCGATGATCTTTCCAGAAACAGGTGGTGGCAGCTGACTGGATGGTAATTCCACGCTCTGCTTCCTGCTCCATAAAGTCGGTGGTAGCGGCGCCGTCGTGTACCTCGCCGATCTTGTGAATTTTTCCGGTCAGCTTGAGTATGCGCTCGGTGGTTGTTGTTTTGCCGGCATCAACGTGGGCGAAAATACCGATGTTTCTGTATTTTGATAGATCAGTCATGGTCTTACTCTAAAAAGTTGAAAAAAGTGTGTTTGTGCCTTGAATCAAGGCCGCTCATGTGTCAGCTAAACCACGCTTGGCCACATAAACCAATATTCATACCAATTTAGGCTGGAAAGCAGCCAAGGACAATTATTGTCCACTTATATATAAAGAAGCGGCGCATTATAACTAAAAACGCGGATCTATGCGCGGTTCAATGTGAAATCAAGCGTATTTTTGTCTGGAATTCCATGTTTTTATCGAAATATCATGTAATAAGCTGAAAATTAAGTAAAAAAAAGGGTGCGCGGGACATTTTTGTGAGAATTTCGTGACTTGCTCGTGAAGCCGCTTCCCTATGCTGTGTCTTACGCACTTTGGTGCCTTCGGTTTGATACTCAAGGAGCAAAATATGAAATACGCAACATTGGTTTTTTTGGTGAGCATGAGCCTGGGCGCATGCGCCGGAGATGGTATGCACAAGTCTGACACCATGATGATGGATGACAGCAAAATGATGAAGCAAGACAAGATGATGAACGATGAGGCCTCTTCTTCCAAAATGATGAAGGACGAGGGCATGATGGCCTCTGATTCCATGATGGACGACAAGAAAACAATGAAGAAAAACGAAAAGGAAAAAGGCATGGCCGGCCACGCCGGAATGTAGTTCTGATAGGGCGCTACGATTCACATTCGTGGATCGTAGCCCCTCATTTGTGATTAACAATTTCCATAATCGGCCGTAAACTTCGGTAGTAGAACAAAGCGATGGAAATTGAACATATGGGTGACGTGCTCCCCTTCAAAAAGAAAAAGCTCAAAGACAAGTTCAAGGGCCGCAGTCTGTGTAAAGACGGGTTCCATAAATGGGAAGTTGACACGAGCCAAAAATTTGATGTGAAGCAGGGAAAACTGGTTACCGTCTACCGCTGTAAACGCTGCGGTGAGATTAAAAACGAGGCGCGTTAGCCTACTTCAATAAGGGATGGTCTTTGGGCAGGGATTTGGCGTACCACATGGATAGCTTGTGGCGCATGGTTTTTTGTGAAACTTGGTCTTCAGGCATGGGTTGAATCATCTTGTCATGCACTAGGAGCCGATACAAATAAAGTGTTTTATCTGCCACCGAATCGCCCGCTTCAAACTGCACCGCCCCTCTGTCTTCCCCATATTTTGCTGCGGCCGCCAAGGCGGCTTTGAACACCTCGGCCTCATTTTTCAATTTTTTCATGTCTGTTTTCCCGCTTAGTGTATAGAGGCAGTATAGGCGAAAAATCTCGCAGGTGAAAAGATAATATCTATTTGATTTTATTGATTATCTCTAAAGTAATCCCGCATCACCGGGTTCAATAACTGATAGTACTCCCCTGTGTCCCGATAGATGAGATCATTTTGCAGTAATACCTCCAGTGCTTGAGAGACGCTGGTGCCGGCCATGCGGGAACGATTGAGAAATTCTTTCCCTCGCGGCTGATTGGTGGGCTCTTCAGCCAGGGATTTGAGAACGGCCCGTTGATTTGCGCTCAGGCGGCCGATCTCTGCGGCCAAGGTGGATTTTTCGTGCTGGATGCAGAGCTCCCAGGCCTTATGTGTACTTTCTTCATTGGGGACTTGATCCGATTGCCACAAGATTGAACAGAGCTTGTTGACATAATACGGGTGTCGTTCACTCAGCTCCATGACGCGGGTGAATGTCTCGCTGTCCAGTGTTTTTTGCCATTTTTCCTGTGCCAGTCTCTGTAGGTGTTTTTGATAGTCTTCTACAGAAATTCTCTCCAGCCCGAGTTGATGACAGAGATGATAGAGCGGTCTGGTGGAGTCCTCGAACATCAACTCCAAGTTGTGGCGATTACTGCCTGAGAAGACGTAGCTAACAGACTTGGCCCGTTCCACGGCGTGGCGAATGGAGGCTTCGATGGAGTGGGATTCGGCAATACCAGCGATGGATTGAAACTCGTCCATGACGAAAATGGCGCGTATTCCGTTGTCGCTGGCCGCCTGATCCAGTCCTAATAGCGCCTCTTTGATATCCAGTGAGGGGTTGTTGCTCGGGCTCAGTTTGACCTTGATCCCCGAGCTGTCAATGGCGACCTCGGGTTTCAACTTGGACAGGAATTTCAAGGCTAGTTGTATGGCGTGTTTAGGGGAGGACTCCAACATGCCCATCAGACGACCCACGCCATTGAGTATGATTTCCTGCACTGAATTGCGGTCATAGGCGGGGAGCAAGTCAATTAAATAGGATTTGATTTGGGTTTCCTGTTCAGTGGAAAGCTCCAATTGAACCTGTGCGATAAGGCTGGATTTGCCATAGCGCCTAGGGGCCATTAGCCAGGTATGTCGCCCCGCAATCAGGTGTTGCTTCAGCTCATAGCGCTCAGCAACGCGATTACAGAAGGCGTCGCCCGTGGCTTGCCAAAGGGGAAAGTACTCTTTTTCCATGCAATAGAGTATAGGTCATATAAATATGCGACACAAATGGCGCGTCATAATTATATGATTTAATATCTACTTGATTAAATGGTTGAAATTTGATCGGTCATGCAGGTTTTGCTGGTTACAGATGAGAAGGTATGACCACGGCCGAGTTGATTTGGTTCCTGGTCTAATAGCTGCATTTGTTTGCGACTCGGAAAACAGCAAGCCGGACATTAAATAAGCGATATTGTAGGTTTCACGCAAAAAGGAGTTCTACACATATTGGGATTACCTGTTAAGATAGCCACAATCTGCAAATTAACAAATCGGGTAGAAATAATGTTTTTGGAGGACTTTTATCGTGACGATGGGCAGTTCGTGCACATTACCCCTCAACAGGGTAGCGATTTTGCCAAAGAAATAGCGCACGATTTCAATCCGATTCACGATGCAGACTCCAAGCGCTTTTGTGTGCCAGGCGACCTTTTGTTTTCTCTGGTGCTTAGTCGTTATGGTTTGAGCAAGAAAATGCATTTTGCCTTCTTGGGTATGGTGGGTGAAGACACATCCCTCGTGTTTCCCGATACACAAGAGCAAGAATTTAAAATAACTGACAAAGACGGACGCGCTTTTCTGGGTGTGGAACGCACAGGGGAAACCAGTACGGATCAGACCTTCATCGCGAAGCTTGTAAGGACTTATGTCGAGTTTTCGGGCCAAACCTTTCCTCATATTCTCGTTCCTCTAATGCGAGAAAAGAATGCCATGATCAATCCGGATAGACCCCTCGTGGTCTATGAGAACATGAAAATTGATCTCGGCAGTTTTTCCAGTACCGATTTTACTTTAGAGTTGACCAAGGCGACCCTGGAGGTAAATGGGCGACGTGGCAATGTACAACTGGGTTTTGAGCTGCGTACTGCAAACGATGTGATTGGGTGCGGCGAAAAGAATATGGTCCTTAGTGGTTTGCGTGAGTTTGATGAAGACAGAATCAATCAAATGATTGCGGAATATAAGGCAAGAAAAGACACTTACATTACTCGGGAAACCGCCTAATCGACTAACCTTCCTGAACTTTCGTTTTTATGAATAACAATCAGAAAATTGAATTCATTCTAAAGTTGGAAAAACGCCAACGGCTCAAGCGGAATTTATGGATTCTCGGAATTTTGCTGGCGTTGGGTTTGCTAATCCTCTTTTTTCAAATCAAATCGTTAGACTCAATCTAAGCTCCATTACTATAGATTTTGTAGGTTTTGGACGATTTAGCTGCAGTAGGCATAAGTCGGACGCGGTAATATGTTGGTTCAGATGGGGCAGGTCAAGATCGCCCAGCAAGGTGTTCTCGAGTCACAAATTGGGACTTGCGTTTCCCTTTGTCTCTTTCACCGAGAAAGCGGTTTAGGTGGGATGACGCATATCAGTCGATCCCGAAGTAACGACCAAACGCCGAGTGGCCGTCTGCTCAGACACGAGGGGTATCATTATGCAGATGCGGCTATCCCTAAACTTTTGGAGCTGCTGGGGGAGGGTTCAGGGCGCTCTACCAAATCGGGCTTCAAGTTATTCATCTTTGGTGGTTTACGCAGCGAAGGGCCGTTGATTGAGACATTGCATGAATTAGGGGTGCGCCAACTTTCGCCAAATGTTCTAAGAACTCACTATGGCTCAAAATATGGATTCAAATTGTGCGGACACGATGTGAATCAGGAAGTAAATCGAAACGTGAAGTTCGATCTGGATGGGCGGAAAATCGTTGTGACTCAGTCTGAAATTCGCCTGCCAGGTGCCAGCCTCGCTACTCCTCCGAGTCAGTCCATCAAGGTATTTTCCCTATAATTTCCTAATCGAAGTCTTGCTTCCTAATTTTAATTTAATCTTGGTGTGTAAAAAATGCCATAACGCTCAACAAACTACCGTGACCCTGGATGAATTTTAAAAATAGCTCTAAGCGATATGGTTTTGTGTCCAGGGCACTCCATTGGATTGCCGCACTGTCCATGTTGGTGCTCATACCCTTGGGGTGGTACTTCACCCAACTCAGTAATGAATCCGTTCAGTATTGGCGGCTACTGGAAGTTCATGAAACCTTGGGTTTCCTCGTTTTTAGTGCTTTTTGTATAAATTTGCTTTGGGGGGTCGCCAATAAGAAACCGCCTTTGCCCATTTCAATTGTAATGTGGGAACGGGTCTTGGCCAGTGTGGTTCATGGTATCTTCAAGCTAACGATGTGCGTGCTACCACTAACTGGCTATGTTTACGTGGCGTCAGAGGGTGACCCGATTGAGCTCTACGACTTGATAGTATTACCAGAGCTACCAGAAATCTCTAAGTCTGTATCGGATTTGCTGTTTGATATACACTTTTATGGGGCCTATTTTTGCGCCGGATTGATAGGCTTGCATTTACTTGCTGTACTGAAACACCAATTCATCGATAAGATTCCGATTCTAAAGCGCATGCTCTAATTTCAGTGAAGGACTGTTTTGGACGCTGTCTTAGGCCAGCTCGTCTATTCTATTGCCTAAATGGGAAGGATTACTGCCTGAACTGCTTGGGGCGCTAGTTGCGGACTGTACTAGTTGGAGTGCGCCATTTCCCTGTGACTGTATAGCCATTTTCAATACTGACATTTCCACAGCATTTTTCAGTTTCGCTTGAGACATGGCTGTCGATTGGCTTGCGATATCGGAAACATCCATTTGTTGCGCTCCTTGCTTAGGGTGCTCTAGAGCGTTTCGGCAATCTTCAGCGAGACTTGAAAGAAAAGGCGAGGTAGGACTCATTATCACGGAAAGAAAATTCTCGTAGAAGGTATTTGCACTATTTTACAAAAAATGCGTATATATTTTAATCTCATAACCTCGAAAAAAAAGTGAATATATAAGCGCAGTAACGCGCCAATAAAGCTCGAGCGTACACAAGTGGGTGCGTTTTAAACATTTTTTACAAACTAATTCACTCTAGTTCCGATAACTCAATATGGAAGAAACCAACGGTTTTCTGGTTGCCTATCCCTCAGGGGTGTGTATCAGCTGCAAATCTGCCTGTGAGAAGCATGAATAAACAACTAAAAAAAATATTCGTAGTAAGTAGAGAAATCAGTCTTTGGAACCTGGTCGTATCCCTAGTGAAATTCCCTCACAAACGACCAGGGCAGAAACTGGATACGACCCCATTGCTATATGCTGCATGCGAGAATGTCGATTTAAAGCGTATTCAATCAGAAAGTGAGCTTAGGGATATGCTATCAAAAACGGACCTAGCGAGTTCCGTTGTCATTATTGATGCCGATTCCTTAGATTTCGTTCAGGGAAACAAAGTTTTCAATCACTCTAAAATCAATCATGACGGCTCGGGACTGATTTTGTGTATCGATGAAAAATTTAGCGATTTTAATCGCCTGGGAGCTTTTTTCTTGCAGACTACAAACGTTAGTTTGCTGCGGAAGCCAATTAATGTTGACGAACTTGAATTGACGCTTTTTTCAAAAGTGTCACAAATTAAAGACCATGAATCTACACAAATTGTAGAGGTCGAGACAGAAGAACTACAACAGATAATCAAAATGCAAAATGATATTGAAGAGGCACAGTTCGCTTACGTGAAAAACAACTCAATTAGCGCCGCGCTCACAAAACTATTGGAGGGGGTGTGCCGCAGAATGAAAGCGAAGCAGGGTTTGATCTGCCAGCGTGAACGGAATGCCGATGTGTTGAGAGTGTATGCACAGTACAGCATATTTGACGATGGTAGAGCGACACAAGCAAGCCAATTTCTGGTAAAAAATATCTCTGAAAAAGACTTGGCATCGATAATATGGCAGGTCATAGACGGGCAGGCTTATCTGTTGGAAAATCACGCCGACTTGCCTGATAGAGAATGGCTTGTGGGGAGTCCGTCTTTCGCAGTCGATACTGTGTTGGGACTTCCTATACTGATTGGCGAGGAATGCGTAGGTACAATTTGTTTGTTAAACAACGATGAAGGATTTGATATCGATGCCGCGTTTCGGTTGCAGTATTATGTTCGGGCGTTTACAACCTTTTTCATCGCCGCACGAAATGAAAA
Source organism: Gammaproteobacteria bacterium (assembly GCA_029879945.1). GTDB lineage: Bacteria > Pseudomonadota > Gammaproteobacteria > S012-40 > S012-40 > JAOUPJ01. The sequence continues at coordinate 11,614 of JAOUPJ010000022.1, read as the reverse complement.
AAATGCTATGCAAGCGCATCTCGCCTTAAGTCAAAGTGAGCATCTGTATCGTAGCGTATTGGAAGGAATGACAGATGGTCTGGTAACAATTCGAAATGATGGCCTCATAAAAACGGTAAACAAATCATTGAGCGACATGTTCGGTTATCAGATATCCGAGCTGGTAGGGAAAAATATCTCGATTTTAATGACGGATAGTTATGCAAGGGAGCATGACCATTTCATTAGTCGCTATTTACTTCGTGCAAGTGGTTCAACGTTAATCGGAAATACCAAGAATTTTGTTGCTAAAAAATCTAACGGTGAAGTAATCGATATTGAGCTGACTGTGAGTGAAATTGATAGTGGCGAACAACGTCTCTTTACGGCAATCATTCGAGACATTTCTGAACGAATTGAGGCAGAGGAGATGCTTAAACGTGCAAAATTTGCCGCTGAAACTGCCAATAAACTGAAATCGGAATTTCTCGCTAACATGAGCCATGAAATTCGAACACCAATGAATGGCATATTGGGCATGTTGTCTTTGCTTAACGATATGGAGTTATCGGATGAGCAAAAAGAGTATGTCAACATGGCGCACTCTTCTTCGGAAGCGTTGTTGGCAATTTTAAATGAAATTTTAGATCTCTCAAAAATAGAATCAGGGATGTTAAAAATAGAAAAGGCGACCATCGATCTGAGAAAAATGGTAAAGGATGTCATGCAGCTAATGCTAAGCGCGACAAAAAACACTCGTACAAGAATTGATTTGGAGGTGGGTGCCGATGTTCCGGAAAATATTATTGGGGACCCTATACGGATCAGGCAAGTGCTTACAAATTTGGTCGGAAATGCTGTCAAATTTACCCCGCAAGGCGAGGTGAAGGTAAACGTAAATGTGGATAACGCTTGCCCGCTTAATAAGCTAAGATTTGAAGTGTCAGACACCGGAGTTGGTATAGAAAACTCCAAACTTGAGCAAATATTCCAACCATTTGCGCAAGCAGATGGTAGTACCACTCGAAAATATGGAGGCACTGGCCTAGGGCTTGCTATCTGCAAAAAACTTGTGGAACTAATGTCTGGTGAAATATGGGTGGAGTCTGAATTGAATAAAGGTAGTCGATTTGTCTTTACCATGGTATACGAGCTTCCCCGAGAAAAAGATGGATCACCCGAGATTGAGGTAGTATCAATAGACAAACCGATATTGGGAGGTGCCACTGAAGCGATGCAGATATTGGTGGTTGAAGACAATCCCGTAAATCAAAAAGTAATTAGTGGCATGCTAAAGCGACAGGGGTGTGAATGTACTATCATAGAGAATGGCGAGCTCGCTTTAGATTATATGGCTACAAAAGAATACGATTTGGTGTTCATGGATTGCCAGATGCCTGTGATGGATGGATACGCAGCTACCAAGGAACAAAGAAATAGAGAAAGGATGAATGGTAAACACACTGTAATAATCGCCATGACTGCGAATGCTATGGCAGGTGATAAAGAAAAGTGTATTGCCGCAGGTATGGATGACTACATTAGCAAGCCGATTCGCCCAGAGGTATTGAGTAGTACTCTGGATAAATGGTTTCAGAAGCGCAATGCAGCTTAGTCAGGTCGTCTAGATGGAATGTTTTGAGCAAGAGGGAATGTAATGGCGGAAGATGAATTTGCTGACTTGATTGAAGCAATAAAAAGAAGCGAACACATTAAAAACTGGTTTGTCATCATAGGTCAAATGCCTGCTTCTATGAGAAACATCGAGCTGAGAAAGATTGGTCTGGAGCTAAAACAGCAGGGTGTAGCCAGTGCGGTTTTGGATAAACTGGATCTGTTGAATGAAGAAGATAGCTTTAGTCAGGTTGCTAAAAATCTAGAGTAACTATCAACTGAATCCATCCTTGTTTTCAGCCTTGAATAGCGCTTCCTGTTTGCTGATCATTCCTTTTTTGAGCAAATCAGAAAGGGCCTGATCCAGGGTGTGCATGCCCAACTGCTGCCCCGTTTGAATGGCCGAATACATTTGTGGAATCTTGTTTTCACGTATCAAATTGCGTATCGCCGGTGTGGCGAGCATGATTTCATGGGCAGCGACCCTTCCACCCCCTGTTTTTTTCAAGAGTGTTTGGGAAACGACGCCCCGTAGTGATTCAGACAACATGGAGCGTACCATCTCTTTCTCACCGGCTGGAAATACATCAATAATACGGTCCACCGTTTTGGCGGCAGAACTGGTATGCAGGGTTCCAAATACCAAATGCCCCGTTTCAGCGGCGGTGAGCGCCAGGCCGATGGTTTCCGGGTCTCGCATTTCACCGACCAGAATCACATCCGGGTCTTCACGTAGCGCCGAACGCAGGGCGTTGGCAAAACTGCGGGTGTCGCGATGGACCTCGCGTTGATTTATCAAACAGCGCTTGTTTTCGTGAACGAATTCAATGGGGTCTTCAACGGTTAAGATGTGTTTGGATTCGTTTTCATTGATATGGTTGATCATCGCCGCCAGTGTTGTGGATTTCCCCGAACCAGTTGGCCCGGTTACTAAAACTAACCCCCTTGGGTAGGCCGCAAATTTTTTAAACACGGGCGGACAAGCCAGTTCCTCCAAGGACAGTACCTTGCTGGGGATCGTTCTAAACACTGCCCCGGTTCCTCGATTTTGTACAAAGGTATTAACGCGGAATCTAGCTAGGCCAGTGAGTTCGTACGAAAAATCACATTCCAAATGTTCGGCGAACTCTTGTTTTTGTTTATCATTCATAATGCTGTGAATCAGTGCCAATACCATGCTATTTTCAAGAGGCGGAGTGTTAACTCGGTGCATGTCTCCATCGACTCGAATGATAGGGGGTTGACCCGCAGACAGGTGGAGGTCTGAGGCATTACTTTTTACACTGAATTGAAGTAACTCTGTAAGATTCATGGTAATAAGCCCGATTGTGAGTAGCTTTAGAACACTTATTTAGCGACCTGGGCTTAGACTGACTTTAGGTCCACACTTGAGGTTGAGTGGTGAGCGAGATAAGCAAACGTTTCAAAAATGTAATGAGCCGAATAGGGCAGGCAGCAGACCAAGCAGGACGTAGTAAGGAAGACATTTCCTTAATGGCCGTCTCAAAAAAACAGTCCGTTGAATCTATCATGGAGCTTTTTGAGTTGGGGCAGCGTGCCTTTGGAGAGAGCTATTTACAAGAGGCAACGCAAAAACAACACCAGTTGCAGTTATGTGAGGGCCTAACGTGGCACTTCATAGGCCCTATACAATCGAACAAGACTCGATTAATTGCTGAGCAGTTTGATTGGGTGCACAGTGTGGATAGATTAAAAATCGCACAGCGCTTAAGTGAGCAGCGCCAGTCAAATTTGGGCGATTTGCAGATCTGTTTACAGGTCAATATCAGTGCGGAACCGACTAAATCGGGTGTTTCTCCTGATGAGATAAAACAGCTGGCTTTGCAGGTGAGTAAATTACCCCATCTGCGTCTACGAGGCCTGATGGCTATCCCCAAAAGGGAGACGGACTTCGAGAAGCAAAGGGTTCCCTATCGTATGTTGAGAAAGCTCAAGGAGGAATTGTCACAAGATTTGTCACTGGACCTGGATATGCTATCGATGGGGGTCAGTGATGACTACGAAGCGGCTATTGCCGAAGGGGCGACAATCGTTCGAGTAGGAACAGAGCTATTTGGTCCACGGGGGTAGTGCCTGCTCTTGCCGGTGGTGTTAAACTGAAAGAGGAAAAGGGGAAGAAGTTCTAGATGACAGATTTGAAAATTGGGTTTATTGGTGGTGGCTCCATGGCCAGCAGTATTATTGGTGGCCTCATTGCCGATGGCGTCAAGCCACAAAATATCTGCGTCACGGATATCAATGAGTCTAGCTTAAACTCCCTATCGGCGCATTTCGGTGTTAACACCAGCAATGAAGGGGCTGAGGTGGTTCGCTTTTCTCAGGTTTTGGTGCTGGCGGTGAAACCCCAGCAACTCGCAGACGTGGTTCAGGGCCTGGCCCCACAGATACAAGAAAAGAAACCCTTGCTGATGTCTGTTGCCGCTGGGATACGCACTGATGTTCTGGAACTCTGGGCTGGGGGAGATGTTCCCGTGGTCAGGGCCATGCCTAATACACCTGCTCTGGTTCGTAGCGGAGCGACCGCTCTGTTTGCCAATGCTCAGGTCGACGAAGCAGCCCGATCATACGCCGAGAATGTCATTCGTGCCGTCGGTTTGTGTATTTGGTTGGAAAATGAAGACCAAATGGATGCGGTCACCGCCCTTTCCGGATCGGGGCCGGCCTATTTTTTCTTTTTGATGGAGTATATGCAGGCGGCAGCACAGGAATTGGGTCTGCCCGCCGACACGGCACGCATGTTGACTCTAGAAACTGCGCTGGGGGCGGCAAAACTCGCCATTGAACTCGGAAAGGACGTGGCCGAGCTTAGGCAAATGGTGACGTCTCCAGGTGGGACTACAGAGCGTGCAATCAGCACCATGCAGGGAGCAGGTGTGGATAAGGCTATTGTGGAGGCCTTAAAAAATGCTGCCCAACGCTCGCAAGAGTTGGCGCAGGAATTTGGAACTCAAAAGACATAGGGATTTTGTTTGATGGGAAACCAATATGTAGACAACGCTGGAATTTTCTTAATCAATTTTCTTTTTGGTTTTTTTCTGCTGCTGATTATGGTACGCATGATTATGGGCATGGTGCGGGCAGATTTTAAAAATCCTATTTCCCAGTTTATTGTTAAGCTGACTAATCCCGCCTTGGTTCCCTTGAGACGTGTGATTCCACCCATGGGAGGGATTGATACTGCCTCGGTTTTATTGTTGTTCGTTTTGCAGGCCCTAGAGGTTTTCTTAATCGGCGCGATTCGGGGGCACTCGATTGTACCTGCGGGTATTGCTGTGCTTTCAATTGCCGGTCTGTTGAGTTTGCTGTTGAAGGTCTATATTTTCGGCATTCTCATACAGGTTGTTCTTAGTTGGGTAAGCCCTCAGGGCTACAATCCAGTGGCCTACATTCTATATCAAATAAACGAACCCGTATTGCGTCAGGCGAGGCGTTTTGTTCCTCCAATCTCAGGGTTTGATTTATCTCCCATTATCGTGACCCTGGTCTTATATTTGGCTTCCATGTTACTCATCGCCCCTATTACCGATCTGGGCTACCAACTTGCTCGAGGCGGCTGAATACTATACCTGGAAAGGCGAAGACCTTTTGCTGTGGGTCACTATACAGCCGAACGCAAAAAATAGTGAAATCAGCGGCTTGCACGATAATACCTTGAAGCTTCGAATTCAGGCACCGGCCGTGGAGGGAAAGGCAAATCTGGCACTTATTACCTTTCTGGCAAAAGAATTTGGTGTTCCCGCCAAGAGCGTTAAAATTCTCAAGGGCCTTAGCAGTCGGAAGAAACAGATTCTGATTCACAAACCGCAACAGCTACTCCCCAATATCAAAGCAAGTCACTGATTTTCCCTCTGCATTATTGATTTTACGATCTGTGGTATCATACGCGGCCCATGATCTGATAGAGTTTCTAGCCGTGATTCCCGAAAACTCTGTAGGACTGGTTAGTCCGCAGACCCTAAATATAGACAAGCCGATTCAGCTTCAGTCCGGAACGACTTTGGAGAGTCATGAGCTCGTCTATGAAACTTACGGAACCTTAAACTCCGATGGCAGTAATGCCGTGCTGATTTGCCATGCCCTAAGCGGCGATCATCACGCTGCGGGATATCACTCTCAGGACGAAAAGAAGCCGGGTTGGTGGGATACTGCAATTGGGCCGGGTAAAGCCATCGACACAAACAAATTTTTTGTAGTTTGCCCCAATAATCTGGGTGGCTGTAAGGGGTCGACGGGGCCTGCCAGTATCAATAAAGCCACGGGTGAACCATATGGACGTGATTTTCCCTTGGTAACCGTAAAAGACTGGGTACAGAGCCAGGCCCAGCTCGCAGACGCGTTGCATATTCAGCAATGGGCTGCCGTTGTGGGAGGTAGCCTGGGTGGAATGCAGGTTTTGCAGTGGGCCATCGATTTGCCGGAAAGGCTGCGGCATGCTGTGATAATTGCAGCCGCGCCCAAACTATCCGCCCAAAACATCGCGTTTAATGAAGTGGCTCGTCAGGCAATTATGACGGATCCCGATTACATGGAAGGATTCTATTTAAAGCATGGAAAAATACCTCGCCGTGGATTGATGTTGGCTCGCATGCTAGGTCACATCACCTATCTATCTGATGACCTTATGCGGGACAAGTTTGGCAGGGATCTGCGAGTAAAAAAATTTAATTACAATTACGATGTCGAGTTTCAGGTAGAGAGCTATTTGCGATATCAAGGACAGTCCTTCGTTGATCGTTTTGATGCAAACACCTATCTGTTGATGACAAAGGCCCTGGACTACTTTGACCCGGCGAGCGATTATGAGGACGACTTGGGCAAGGCTGTTTCACGGGCTCAGGCAGATTTTTTTGTCGCCTCATTTACTTCAGATTGGCGTTTTTCTCCCGAGCGTTCACGCGAGATCGTGAAGGCGTTAATGAAAGCAAAGAAAAATGTTTCCTATTTTGAAATTGAAGGGACACAGGGGCATGATGCATTTCTTCTCGACATACCCAGATATCTTTTGCTTCTCAAATCATATATGAACAGGATCTCAATGTGATGAAGCTCAGGGAAGATTTGAAGTACATCGCCAAATGGGTTCCTGCACAGAGTTGTATACTGGATCTTGGTTGTGGTGATGGTTCTTTGTTGGCCTATTTAAAAGAGCAAAGCAGTGTTGATGGCTACGGCCTGGAGATTGACGAAGAAAAGCTGCTGAAATGTGTTGAAAAAGGGGTAAATGTCATACAGCGAAACATCGAAGATGGCTTGGGTGATATAGAAACCGATTTTTTTGATGTAGTCGTCATGAGCCAAACACTGCAGGCGGTGAGGAACGCGGAAAAGATTATGGATGAGATGCTCCGAGTGGGGCGTGAGGTCATTATAACCTTCCCAAATTTCGGTCATTGGCGTAGCCGCCTTCAGTTAACGTTGAATGGACGCATGCCGGTGACCAGGGCATTTCCTCACGCATGGTACAATACACCGAATATACATGTATTTACGCTCCGAGATTTTGAAGAGTTTTGCCGTGCTAAAAAGATCGTAGTCACCCAGCGACAGTTTATCAATCCTCAACACCGTTCATCCTGGATGATGAGAATCTTTCCAAATCTTGCTGCCCCGATGGCAATTTACCGTTTAAAACGCCTTTAAGATTATAAGTTTAGAATAGTTCATTGTAGTGCGGATAAGTTCGTAACTGATTGTTATTATAGAATATTATTCTGACAACGTTGAATAGTTGGAAGTGCGGTGCTTTTGCTGTGCCAAGGGGAATTGGGGTGATGCGAATATTTCTTGTGTTGCTACTTAATCTTATGTTGATTGCTTGCGAGGTCCAGAGGGAATCAATAGAGGAATCGGTACTGGATTTTGGCAATAGCAGTAACAAAACGATTCATAGCTCACTACTTCCAACGGACGGCGAAAACTATTTGCCTTATATGCGAAGCAATGTTGCCCAGCAAATTCTCTATGCCATCGACCCCAATCGGAGTGCAGTCTATCAAATTCCACTGCCTTTGAGTTTTACGGCCAAACTTCCAATATACCATGTTGAATACAACACAGACTATGTCGAAGTCGAGGCGCGGCACGTCTCTATGACCGATCTTGTGCTGGTGTCCGATGGAAGCTTGTTTCGCGTCTCTTTTCAGAAAGATAAGCAACTACTAACTCACCAGATAGGTAGCAATACCAATATTGTTCATGTCTGCGAGTGGAAGCAACTCAGTTTTACGAGCCCAAAACTGGTTTACGCGAAGGTTCTGCTTAAAACAGTAGATCTGCCAAACCCTAAACCTGAAGATTGTGATAAAAACAAAGGTGAGAAGGCGGACAAGCTCGTATTCGATGTTGATTCGAGAAAAAACGATAGTTTTACGAAGTTGAGCTTTGTTAGCCAAGCCAGGAAGATTTCTCCTGTTTATAACCGGAAAGGCTCGGTTTCCAATTGGTTGATAGAACGGCTGGGAGCGACTGAGGACTTTTATGAGGTCCGTCGTTACAGTAGCGCTTTCGGCGTGCCTGATCCACAGCTGTTATTGGTCACCATAGGGAACATGCGCGCGCAGCTGAAAGATGTGATCCTGTTTGACAACTATCACTATGTTAAAAATCTATCCGAACCTAATAACGCCTATTTTAGGGCAGACAGTCTGATGTCAAATTCAGCTTACTTGGATGTTTCTCCATTGTTTGCAAAGCTAGGTGATCGTGTTATCTATAACATCTTTCGGGAGAATGGTGTGGAGTCAGACACACTAAGACAGACTTCACTCGTTCTAGGTGGAAGTAACGGAGAGCTAGAGCAAAGCGTTCTGTATCAGGCAGATTCTTTTGAACACTTGAGTATTGTGGCAAAGTCAAAAAATTACATAATTCTTCAAGTAGATTCTCAGTTGTCATCGGAAGCTCCAGATAGGACGGTAACTTATGTGGCTGTAAACCTTAATACGAATAGCTCGCGTATTCTGTATTCTGCCCCGCTTTCCGCTGTTAACTATGTATCCGCAGCGGGAAAGTTTCTGTATCTAACATTAAATGAAGAAGAATCTAAGAATTCATATGTAATAGATCTGTCTGATGTAGAACAAAAAGAATTAGACAAAAACAGGGTGAATATGAGCATGCCCAGTAAGGTGGAACTTTTAAATGCGGTGTTTGCGACAGCCAGCTATGATTCGACCTTTGTTCTCAATGGATTGACACCCGAAACGACGCTGGAGATTGTTATGCCTGTTAAGACGGTGCTTCTCTATGATGTCGATGAATCACTGGAATTCAAAACCACCAAAATATACGATGCGGTAAATTATGAAATGATCTCAGAGAATACTGGCGCGGCGGTGTACCCTGTTTACAGCAAAGAGTTTGCGGGTCGTATTGAAAGTTTTTTCGGAGTCCCCAATACCAACTCCGCCCTTGTGGTCGCGGAAGATAACTCGGCTGAGGTGAAGGTGTTGCATTTAGATGAAACAGCAAAGGAAGATACGCTGATTTTCCGGGATGCCCTCAGGGTAATATTTTAGTAATCAGAACTAGACTTGGTACTCGATCAACAAAGGCGCGTGATCGGAGAAGCGCTCTGCTTTGTAAATCTCACAATTCAGGATCTTGTCTTGTAGGCCGGGTGTAACCACGTGGTAGTCAATTCTCCATCCCACATTTTTTGCCCAGGCTTGACCACGATTAGACCACCAGGTGTACTGATCTTCTTCCTGATTGATGACACGAAAGGCATCCACATATCCTGTCGAACCAAAAAGCTCATCCAGCCAGGCCCGTTCCTCGGGCAAAAAACCAGAATTTTTCTGATTACCCCGCCAATTTCTTAGATCGATATTTTTATGTGCAATATTCCAGTCACCACAGATTATAAATTCTCTATTTTCGTTTTTCATTTCTCGTAAAAGTGGCATGAAGCGATCCAGAAAATCGAATTTAATCGTTTGCCTTTCCTCGCTGGAAGAGCCAGATGGCAGGTAGAGTGAAATAACCGTGAAATCTGGGTAGTCGGCGCGAATAAATCGTCCTTCCGCGTCCATGTCTGGCCAGCCTAAACCGATTTGTACGTTCTCGGGTTTGGTTTTGGAGTAAAGGCCTACGCCGCTATAACCTTTCTTTTCGGCTGGATGATAGTAGACATGATAGCCCTCCGGGTAATAGCAATCGTCGGTGAGTTGGTCTTCCTGGGCCTTGATTTCCTGAAGACAGACAAAATCAGCATTCTGTTTCGATAAACAGTCAAAAAAACCTTTGCGCGCGGCGGCACGAATTCCATTCACATTGACAGTAATAACTTTCATTGCTGACGCCAGATTTAATATAATGGCCGCTGAGTTTATCCTAATTAGCGGAATGACTCTAGGCCGCACCCATGACAACCGGAATTTCTATGCATCGCTATCAACGAGAATTTATCGAGTTTGCTTTACAACACAAGGTTTTGTGTTTTGGGGAATTTACCTTGAAGTCTGGGCGTTTGAGCCCCTATTTTTTTAATAGTGGCTTGTTTAATTCCGGAGCCCAGCTTGCACAATTGGGCCGATTTTACGCCCAAGCCTTGATAGAGCAGGGTTTGGAGTTTGATCTTTTATATGGGCCAGCCTACAAGGGAATCCCCTTGGTTGCAGCAGTTGGGATCGCATTGGCTGAGCATCACGGGCGGGATATGCCTTATTGCTTTAATCGTAAAGAGGCCAAGGACCATGGAGAGGGCGGGAATATAGTGGGTGCACCATTACGTGGGCGAGTACTCATCGTAGACGATGTCATCTCGGCGGGCACATCGGTGCGTGAGTCCATCGACATCATTAATGCACAAGGCGCGACGGCCAGCGGTGTGTTGATTGCCTTGGATCGGCAAGAAAGGGGTACAAACAATCTTTCTGCCATTCAAGAGATCGAAAGTTCCTATGGCTTGGCCGTGACCAGCATTATCTGCCTGGACAATCTCGTGGCCTATTTGGAGCAAAGTACAGACTATTCGCAATATCTGCCCGCGATGAATGAATACCGGGAGCGGTATGGTGTTTCCTAGAGACTGCCACTAATCAGCTTGACACCAATGACCATGGTGATGATTTCAAAGCTACGTTTGATCCATTTATTTCCTTTTACAATCGCGAAATGTGCGCCCATATAGCCGCCTAGTAACGAGCCCAGAATGAGGGCAGGTAGCCAGTCCCAGGCGATTTGACCGAGTAGGCCCAGTGTTAGGGCGCCGCTCCCATTCCAGAACAGTCCGACAAGGACGAGCGTGTAGGCAACGGCGGTTTTGTAATCCAGTCCAAACCATCGAATGAGCCAAATCGTTACAAATAGACCCGTACCCGAAGTGAGTGAGCCGTTTAGAATGCCGATGCCGAATAGCACGCTGCCACCGATCATCAAATGAGTGAGGCTTGCGTCGATTTGCCTGAATTCTTGCCCAAAATCTTTTTTAAATACCGAATACAGACCCAGGCCCAAGGTCAGCATGCCCAGGGCAAGCTCTGCAGATTTTTCTGGAATATTGAGTATGATATTTGCCCCCACTACGACGCCCGGCACGCCGAAGCAGATCATGGTGAGTACCAGTCGCGGATGGAGTTTGTGACTTTTGAGATTTCTGACAGTGGCCCCGATGCCCAGAAAGATACTGGCGAGTTTATGGGTGGCCAGTGCGATACAGAAAGGTAAGCCGAGAAAGATGAGGGCAGGAAGTTGTATCAGGCCGGCTCCTCCGCCCGCAAAAGCAGAGAACAGGTTTGCCAGCCATGACACCAGAAACAACAGAACTTGGTCTAGTAAGCTCACCGTGGGAGCTCAGAAAATTGAAATACGTTTCTAGCCGGCAACTTCCGCAGTTTCCAGTTGCTCCTGAGTCATACGGAACAGACCACTAGAGATAAGCTCCCATTGATCTTCCCAGTGCTCTAGAGGGCTTTGAGTAAATCCACCTCTAGCATAATAGGCCATGCGACCGGTAACCAGTGACAGGAACAGATTTGAAATGGCATTCACTTTAGAA
>JAOUPJ010000021.1 GCA_029879945.1 Gammaproteobacteria bacterium | reverse complement strand
CAATCAGGTAGAAATCACCGTGCCGGCCTTGTTTACTAACCTTGTGATAAGCGGTGTACTGATTGACGGTATCACTCAGGGTTTTAGCGCCGGCTGCCCTCCACTGGCGGGAGAATACTGCTTTACCCTAGTGGGGTCAAAATTAACAATTACCTTAGGTTCAGTAATTACAACTTCTAATATTCCACTGGAAGTCCAGTTCACACTCGATGCCCCCGCTACCCCTCAACCCGCAGTGAACTTTACGTCTATCATCAGAAATACCACTGGAAGTGCGACCACATCGATTGTCACTGTACCGGGCGACGCCGATCTGGACCCTACTGATGCGACCAACATAAATGACAATGATGTAACAACGGTAGAGACCGTTTCTTTATCCACCGACTTCCTAACCTCTACCTTTGTCAGTGATAGACTCGTCGTGCCGTCGGACGGAAGCACCATCGCGAATCTAACGGCCACGCTCTTTAACAACGTCTATTTTGCACTACCCGACAAAGTGGTTCGGGTCTACTATACCAGCCCCACCGGGCTGAGCACCGCGACTTTAACGCAGCCAGTGGCCCAAACTGACGCGAATGGTATAGCCACCGCCACAATCAGTTCGCCAGAGCCCGGTGAAGTAATCATATATGCCCAGGACGAGACCGACACAGGAAACATTATTCGCTTGAATCAAAGCATTCGGCTCTTTTTCTCCAGAGGAAAAATACTCGAAATAAGGCTGAGCAGCAACAAAGAAAAGGTAGTCACGGGCGACGTGGTAACCTACACCGTAGACATCATGAATTCCAATGGAACGCCTGTAGACAACGTCTACATTCGTGGATCTCTCCCTGGTGGTTTCAAAATTGTTAAAGATTCACTTAGTGTTTCCGGAGTAGGAGTTAACCCTGGCAATAAACCATACTTTTCAAGAGACTCAGATCGCAATAGCAGAGATTTTCTAATCAACTTTACACCAGTACCAATTCCCGGGTTTATCGATTCCAATTCCAATGGAATTGTAGATAAAGGGGAACAAGGTTTGGTTAAGTTTCAATTTCAAGCGATTGTAGGCCCAGCACTAAAACCTGGAAATTACGAGAATGAAGTCTACGTTACCGATGTTGAAAGCTGTACAGTCTGTCTCGTATCAAACAAGGAAAAAAATAGTATCGAAGTAGTGTTCGATCCACTATTTGGTTTAGGAACTATTATTGGGAAAGTTTATAACGACCTGAATAAAGACAGCGATCAAGACGAAGGTGAAACAGGAATTGGTGGTGTCATCATCGCCATGGAAAACGGCACCTATGTTACTACCGATGAACATGGTCGATACAGCATTCCAGCAGTGGTGCCGGGACGTCATGTATTAAAGATTAACCTTAATACACTTGGGTCGAATGTCGAAGCCAGTGACCATGAAACCGTAATATTGGATGTGAGAGAAGGGTTAATTGCGAAAGCCAATTTTCCAGTCCACTTTGATACAACAGCACAAGAGATTGGCGATAAAAAAGAGTCAGACATCACCATCGCTCGCGCTGATAACAGCCTTCCAGTGCTCTTTCAGGGGAATATACGCTCCAAAAACATGCTTATTAATGGTGAGCCCTATAATTTGCCTCTGGACCAAAAACTGATTACCCATCAATCGGAACGTCCTGACGGCAAAATTGAGCTAGATTCAAAAGAAGTGGCGTTCAAAGCTAACATTAATAATCCGCAGGAAATTAAGAACTGGACTTTTCTTGTAGAAAATAAGAGTGGAAGCACCATACACAAACACTCTGCTGACGCCGCCCCTCCTAGTCAAATAGTGTGGAAGCTTGCCGAAGACAAATCCAAGCTAGGACACGATCCTGTCGGTGTCTATTATCGCATTGTTCTGAACTATACAAATGGCACCAGTTTAACAAGTGAAAGAACACCCATGTTATTCGAGCAAAAGGGGGCCATTGACTTCGAGCTCAATCACACTGCCTTTAATGGAAAGGAATACAAACTACTACCCGGCGCCAAAAAAGATCTTGATCGCATTGCTAAGAAAATTAAAGAACATAAAAAGGAAACCATTTTAATTGAAGGGCATACCGATGCCGTGGGGACGCAGATTGAAAACAGCACATTATCACTCAATAGAGCACAGTCTGTTGCAGACTACTTACAAAAAGAACATAACATTCCTGAATCGAGAATAATCGTAAAGGGCCATGGCGAAAGCAGACCCATTGCCGGGAATAAAAATGAAGAGCAAAGAAAACAAAATAGACGGGTTACAATACGAAATAAGAGTAAGCGTAAAGTTGCCACACTGACGGCAGATCGTATAACGCCTTCTGTTTCCGTTAATGGTAAGAATTTACGCATAGACAAACACGGTAGATTTATTTCTAAATTTCCAATAAAAACCGGAGAAAATGTTCCTCTCGAAATTCTATCGGAAAGCGGTCAGTCCTTTATTGGGTTTATCAACACGCCAAAACTGGAGCTGTCCACGACGAAAGATGAAGATCAATTTGATGAAATTTCACAGACCCGTAGCCCCATATACTTGATAGAAGGAAGCACCGATGACGGGGCGCAAATAGAGATTGATGGTAAAAAAGTTCGAACCAACACCAGTGGCTATTTCCGCACCTCGAGAACGCTCAAACCAGGCGATAATTTGTTTACCGTTGTGGCCACAAGCGCTAACGGTCTAAGCACAATCAAAACGATAAAGATCAAGGTTTCCGGTGTTTTGGAGGAAAAAGATGATAAAAACCGACCTTACCTTAAACTGAATGCACCTAAAGACAAAGACAAGCTAAATTCTAGCGTAGTCGCCATTTCGGGTGAAACGAACCCTGGCACGAAGGTAATAGTAAATGGAAAAGAGGTTGAGGTGTCTAGCGACGGATACTTTGCCTTGCCATTACATTTACAAGCAGGGGAAAACAACTTAACGGTTATTGCTCGAGATTCTCGCGACAGGGAGACAAAAATCGAGCGTAGCTATAATGTAAGTGACTCACACCTCTTTTTTGTAGCGCTAGTTGACGGTGAATACGGTCAGTTAGAGGGTGAAGGTTATATCGATGCAGCAGGAATGAACAATAGCTCTGAGTTCTACGACGAAGGTCGAGTCGCATACTATTTGAAAGGCAGAATTCTAGGAAAATATCTCATTACCTCAGCCTTCGATACTGGGCTAAACAGTTTTGATAAGCTTTTCGAAGACCTGGACGATGAGCAGCTCGATCGCTTCTATACCAATTTGGATCCGGACAAATATTACCCCATCTATGGCGACTCCTCATCAATACACTATGACACAGAAGGCCAAGGCAAGTTTTACCTGGCGTTGACTAGTGATGAATTGGAGGTATTGGTCGGTAACTACAATATCAGCTTTAGAGACACAGAACTCGCGAACTATCAGAGAAAGCTACATGGTGCGCATGTCAAATATCGAAGTGTATCCACTACCAAGTTTGGTGAACCAAATACTCTTATTGAGCTATTTGCCTCTCAGGTTCGACAAGCACACATACAAAACAGACTTAAGGCAACAGGTGGATCACTGTACTATCTCAGTCATCAAGATATCGTTGAAGGAAGCGAAGACATTACAGTTGTTGTATTAGATCAAAAAACTGGCCTGCCTATTCGACGTACTACTCAAACAGAAGGCATAGACTACAGCATTAAATATCAGGAAGGTCGTATTCTTTTCAATCGACCTATTCAATCAATTGAGGCCAGCTCAGAAATCATCGATGAGGGGACCTTAGGCGGAAACCCGGTCTATATCGAAGTAGGATATGAATACAATGTAGAGGCATTCGACAAATCAATGAGTGGAGGACGCATACAAAAATCTATTTCTGACCATGTCTTACTAGGTGCCACGTCCGTTCATGATCAGAATGAGTCCGGTGAATATGAACTGAACGGAGTAGATGCAGAAATCCGATTGCACGAGAAAACACGAATTATCGGTGAAGTAGCTCAAAGCAAGGGCAATGCAGGAAGCATCTATACTAGCGAAGATGGAGGATTGAGCTATACCCAAATCGGCACACTGGAAGAAACACAGGGTCAGGCGATAAAACTGGCAACCCAGATTGATATCGGAGACCTCTATAACAAACCCGGTCAGATTGAAATTAAGGCCTATACCAGAAAAATTGAAGAAGGATTTGTTGCAAACGGCTCACATCTCGTACCAAACTCCGAAAATAATGGAGGCACCCTGTTAATCAGGCCTACTGAGAAGGACACGATCACTACACAATATGATAAGTCGACCTTTATCAATGCCGATGCAAGCGCTATTAATGAAAACACCAGTGTACAGTGGCAACACAAATCAGGAGACTGGACCTTCACTAACGAAGTCGATTCAGATACAACCCAGATAGGGGAACAACTGACTGAGCAAACTAACGCCGCCAGCTCCGTGCACACAAAATGGAACGATGTACTCTCCACGCGTGTGGAACATCAGCAAACACTGGATGGAGTCGAAAACCATCAAACCACAATCGGCAGCACCATCAACGTTACTGATAATGTAAGCCTAACTGCCACCGGCATGGAAGGCAGCCTGGGAAGATCGGCTCAAGCTGGAATGCGGGCTCAGATGGGCAAGAGCAGCGTGTATGTAAACGAGCAATTCCAGGAAGACTCAGTCGGTCGTGGCACCAAATCGACTGTGGGTGGAGACTATCGATTTACACAGCGCGGCAAGGTATATTCTGAATATCACACCACTAATAGAACAAACCAAGATCAAGCCATGTCTCTGCTAGGCGTTCAAAAGACATGGCTACCTTCAGATGGGTATTCGGTGATCGGAACGTCTGAATATTCTCAGGTCAACAATTTGGGTAAAACACAAAATCGTGCGGCGATCTCCGGCATGCTGAGCTACAACAGCAAGAAAGATTGGGTAATTTCTACACGGGACGAAATTAGGCGCGAATGGGGATCTTTGAGTAGACAACAGCTTTTGACTTCCAACAACGCCAAGATCAAACTGAATCCTGATCTAAGTTTGTTGGGTAAATATCGCTACAGCATAACCAATAATTTCAGTTCCAACATTAAAGAAGCCGAGTTTGAAGAACGTCAAGTCGCCTTGGCCTACAGGCCCCGTAAAAATGATCGACTGAATGTACTTGCACGGTATACGATAATTTCAGATCTGCGTCCGGTGCTTTCTGAGATGGAAGATCAGGAAGATAACGATATACAAGTAGCATCGGTTGAATGGATATTTTCTGCGACAAAAGCGATTGAATGGTCTTCAAAACTCGCGCTCAAGACAAAAACAGAAAAAACTGGTATCTTGGACCCTGTTACAACAAATACATTCCTTTCGATAAATAGAATAAATTTTCGCCTAACCAGAAAAGTGGACATCGGTTCTGAATATCGCCTGCTCCAACAACTAGAAGCAGACAGTGCTCGAACCGGAGCGGTACTGGATGTAGGTTGGAGACCACAAAAAAATATTCGCTTAGGAACGGGTTATAACTTCGTCGATTTTTCAGACTCAGAATTTTCGGACAATAATTACTCAGTTCGAGGATGGTTTGTGCGCGTTCAAGGAATGTATTAGGAAACCGATTCAGTTTTGGGCTAATCGATAACGATTAAGACTTGGAATAAAAATAGATGCAAGCAAGAGCACTTAGAACAGTCGCTATACAGTCTGGGGAACTGGTCCTGGTTCTTGGCCTGGTATTGCTGTTTTTTCTCTTGATTCTTAAATTTATTCATTTCATGTTCCCCACCAGTTCCGTCGGCCTAAAAGGTCTCATTGAGGCCCAACGCGCCTTTCTCTCAGTCGAACCGCAAACTCATGATCGAAAATTCACAGTTCAAGGCGCAGAGCAAAGCCTGGAAGGTTCAACAGCGGTCTTGCTAAAAATGCGAAATGCCGTAAACACCAAACCGGCTGATGCAATTGCCTGGGAAGCGGCCAGTAATGGCATGCATCTCTTTAATCGAGATGCCGTTCAAACCCACGACCGATCCACGGCTGAGGTGGTATTTCACAACAATGACCTGCTGCGAATCAGCGAAAATAGTCTGGTAATCATCCATCAAACCAGTGGCAATCCCTTTTTGAATGAAAAACGATCAATACTTGCGCTAATAGATGGAGAATTATGGGGTCGCGTTACCTCAACGCACGTACGCCTGGGCGACACACCCGAATATGAAATCAATCTGCGAGGCGGCGGCGTCGCCAAGTTTAGAGAAGATCCAAACTCCAAAGAGGGCGCGGAATTTCGTATGAAAGTCGATTCCGAATCACGCGCCACCACAGTAATGATGTATAAAGGTGTTGCAGAAGTAACCAAATCCGGGCAAACGGTAAAAGTTACCGCCAATAATGCCACCCGCATTGAAAAAGATGAGGCCCCCACGCAGCCTAAGCCGCTCCCAGACAGCCCCACAATCGAAGGACCCAAGGATAGCAAACGGTTCCTTTTTAGCACTGTGCCCCCTGAGGTTGTCTTTAAATGGTCTCGAGTGCCCGGTGCAACCCGCTATCGCATCAGTATTGCCCGCGACCCGGAATTCCGTGACATAGTCGAAGAAACTCTTGTTTCAACAACAAGTTACCAGAATTTTGAATTGGCTGCCGGCACCTATTTCTGGCGTGTGTACAGTGTGGAGCACGATACCATTGGGGTACCCAGTAAAACACGTCGCCTGACGGTAATCAAAGATGACGAGCCTCCCAAGTTAATCGTCAACTTTCCCCCAAAAATAGTGAACAAGAGCCGATACACCATAAGCGGGGTTACAGATCCCGGCGCTACCGTATATGTTGATGGGGTCAAAACCAAGGTCAATGGTTCGGGTCGTTTCTCATACGACCTTGAACTTAGACCAGGTATTAATATTCTGGTAATCGAGTCAATCGATAATGTGGGTAATACGAGTTACAAATCAGAACGTATCTTTTACAAAAATGGATAAGTAGGAAGTGAAGAAGGGTTTTATCTTTCCAATTCGGTTCAAAATACTCATCGCGGTACTGTGCGTTGTTTCAGTGGCTGTGGGTGTTATTACCGTTAGTATGGCCAAAATGTTCCATACCGATAAAACAAACTACATACGCGATCTCACTTCCATCATCGCCATGAACATGGCCCAAGAGGGTCAGTCTCTCTTGACGAGCTACCAGGAACGGCTCCAGGTCTTTGCCCGTATCATGGTAGACACCAATATGCCACAAGGGCAAAAACGTAACATCCTCACCCAGATGTTCGAAGATTTTCAGGACTTCACGGCGATCACGATCTATCCCGTCAATCGTGACCCGGTAACAATATACGATTCACAATCTTTAAAAGAGGCCGGGCTCAGTTCCGACACCCTGGCCAAGTACAGGGAAAAAAATCCTCTACCCCTGGATACCATACGCTCCGGTGCCCGATACGTGGAAAATTCCACAATTGATGAAAAAATGCCTTCCCTCACACTGGCCATCGCCCAACAAACGGAACATACCGATACTGTCGTCGTATCCGGGGTTATTCGACTGGATGAATTGTTGAGACTAGCTAAGCGTTCCTCTGTTTTTGAAACCTTTATGGTAGACGCGAATGGAGCCGTACTCACGCACTCAGATATCAGAAAGGTGGTAGAAAAGGCCAAGTTAGACTGGCTACCTGAATTGCGCGGTGTAAGACAAGGTCAAAGCATGGGGACCACCCTGGAATACACCCAATCGGGCGTGGAAATGGTAGGAGGGTTTTCTGCGCTCAGGTCACATGGTCTTCTTGCGGGTGCGCAGATACCCAAGACTGCGGCCTATTTAACAGCACAGGAACTGCTAGATTCACTGGTGGGTGTCTCGTTTTTGCTCCTACTGGTTGCCAGTATATTGGGTCTAGTCTGGTCCAGACGACTAACCAAACCGCTAGAGAAGCTTTCAGCGGCCGCTGCTGTGTTGGCAAAAGGAGATTTTAGCGTTAAGGTTGAAAACAAATCCGGAGACGAGATTGGCGAACTCGCCAACTCATTTAATCATATGGCAGACGAGCTGAGTGCCCGTGATAGAGAGTTACGCCATGCACAAGCCGCTTTGATACAGTCAGAAAAGATGTCTGCCTTTGGTCAAATCAGCGCGGGTATCGCCCATGAAGTCAAGAATCCACTTTCAGGCATACTAGGGTATGCCCAACTTTCTCAACGAAAGCTTGAGCCCGATAGCCCCGTGCGCAAAAATCTGGAAAGAATTGAGAAAGAAACGAAACGCTGTAAAGATATTATTGAAAATCTGATGCAATTTGCCAGACAAGAAAAGGCAGAGCTTGAACCCACCAACCTGAATGAAGTACTTAAACACTCCATTGATATCGTCGATCACCAGCTAACCATAAATGGCGTGCAAATAAAGTCTAATCTTGAAGAAAACATACCGCAGGTACTGGGTAACGCCAACCAGCTACAGCAGGTTATCATGAATTTTATGATCAATGCACAACAGGCCCTGGACGGAACACCTGGCGAAGTCGTGGTGACTTCCCGAAAACTGAATGATCAAACCGTCGAGATTCTTGTATCAGACAATGGTCCCGGTATACCTAAAGAAATTCAGGCCAATATATTTGAACCGTTTTTCACCACAAAACCCGCAGGAAAAGGCACTGGGTTGGGCCTATCGGTTACGTACGGTATAATAAAAGACCATAAGGGTGAAATTCGTCTTGAGAGTGAACCCGATGAGGGCGCCACGTTTATTATCACTCTACCAATTCCATCTGCCACTGAATTGGCCAAATACAAAAAACTGGCTGCCAGCAAACCAATACCCACTGAACCGGTTTCCCTTTATGAGGAGCCCGTATCGAGACATCAGCCTACACCTTCCGAATTGAACGCCTTGTATGGCGAGAAGGTTACTGCTTTTAGAAATCCAGAATCCAAATTCGCACAAACCAAAACGAGAAGTGAAAGTGCTTCCCTTAAAGAGAACAAATCCGCCTCGTCCAAATCCGAGAAAAAGAGCTCAACGCTTTCACCGGATAAAGTGCGAAAACTCGAGCGGCTACTGGCACCGGAACGAAGACATAAACTCGAGAAGGAACTTGGTGTTGAAAAAATTGCAAAGCTCGAAAAGAAATTACGGGCAGCAAAGTTAAAAATGAGAGAACTACAAAGGCGAGATGGCACAGCCTAGCCTTTGCAAACGAATCTGATAAAAGAGGTGAAAACCAATGCTGGGCAGACATCTTAGAATTTTAGTCGTCGATGACGAAGAGAGCCTAAGAGACATAGTATCAGAGGTACTTACCGAAGACGGGCACAACGTAACGACGGCTTCGTCCGGTGAGCAGGCAATTAACCTGTTTCAAAAAGACCCCTTTCCTATTGTTATTACCGATATTCGAATGGCAGGCATTTCTGGTCTGGACCTTCTCGCCCATATTAAAAAGACCAATCCCTCTACTCAAGTCGTGATCATGACAAGCAATGCCTCGCTCGACACGGCCCTAGGTGCATTACGGGATGGTGCTTTTGACTATTTGATCAAGCCATTCGACTCCCTGGAGGCGATTTCCAAAGTGGTTAACAGTGCCGTAGATAAACTCAGTGTTAGCGCTGAAAGTAATGTAATTATCGAAAAACTTCAGGGATACAATAAAGAATTACAGCAAGTGAACAAGGAACTCAAAGAAAAATCCGTGCGAGACGGTTTAACCGGTCTATTCAACCATAAATATTTTAAAGAAGTTCTTACAAACGAGCTGCAACGTTCATCTCGTCACAATAGAGTTTTCTCACTCGTCTTTCTAGATGTGGACTATTTTAAAAAACTCAATGACTCACATGGTCACCAAGCCGGAGACCATGTTCTTACAAAAATGGGACGCATATTGCGTAGTCAGTCTCGAAAAAGTGATGTCGCTGCCCGATACGGCGGGGAAGAATTCGTGATGTTACTTCCTGAAATGAACAAAACAGAAAGTGCAGCTTTTGCTGAAAAACTCCGACTTAAGATTGAAAACTACGATTTTGGTATGAGGGATAAAAAAGGAGAACGGAAACCTGTAACCATCAGTCTTGGAGTTGCCACCTTTCCCGAAGATGCCAAAGACCCCGACGAGCTGGTTAAAAAGGCAGATCATGCCCTATATCAAGCCAAGCAAGCTGGTAGAAATCAAGTCAAGTAATGCTGACAGTGTCTACCATGAACCGACCGAATTAGTTGATCGATAAGGATAAACTGTTCGCACATACATAACCTACTCCTGTATAAACTACCAGATTAGGAAACCGTGCTTCTCACCAGCAAAAACCGTACATGCCTAGTAATGGATTGGTATTTGTAAAATACTCAGACCTTAAACTTCACCACAATTGTCTGTAGCTCTTTTGCAAGATCTGCAATATGTGTCGTTGCGTCGGCGGTAATTTCAGAGCCTTTGGCCACATTTTGAGTAGCGCCATTGATGGAATTGATGTTGTTGGCCACCTCTCGGGCCACGAGGGTTTGTTCTTCTGCAGCAGTGGCAATCTGTGCATTCATATCCGCGATATTGTTTACTGAATCCACGATCGCGGTCAATGACGCGAAGCTGCTCGCCATTTCCTCTGCGGTTTCGTGGGCACGTGCTCGACCGGATTCCATAACCTCTACCGCTCGATTTGAACCCGATTGTAGATGTTCAATCATGGTTTGAATTTCTGAGGTCGCTTCCTGAGTTCTGCCGGCTAAGTTACGTACTTCATCAGCTACCACCGCAAACCCTCTCCCCTGCTCACCTGCCCGTGCGGCTTCAATGGCTGCATTTAAAGCAAGTAAATTGGTCTGCTCTGCAATATCTCGGATCACATCAAGAATTCTACCTATTGATTCTGTTTGTCCTTGTAGTTCGAGTATCGTCTTCGCAGCGAGGTCTACATCTGATGCAAGGTTTTGTATCATGCTTGTAGTTTTTTTTGCCGCAATTTGAGATTGGTTGGCTTCGTCTCTGGCTTTTTCAGTAGAACTCGCGGCTTGCTCAGCATGTTTCGCCACTTCAGTTACCGTCGCCTCCATTTCATTAAGGGAAGTTGCCACTTGTTGAGTTTCTTTTTCTTGGCTTTGGACAGTTTCATTGGTTTCCATTGCCAGATCAAGCAACTGCTCGGAGGAGGTCGTTAAATCAGTAGACGCCGTTGTAATTTGCCTAATAATATTGTGAACGAGATTCGCAAATAAATTGAATCCGTGTGCCAGATCCCTTAACTCTTTGCTTCCTCTTTCTTCTAGACGTTTAGTGAGATCTCCATCCCCACTCGCTACCTCGTGCATCTGTTCAGCAGTTTTGGCGATGGGTGTAACAAAATGCTTTATCGTAAAAAGATACATAAAGACTGAAATGATTGTGCCTACTAGCATGATTATTATTAATGTTGAGTAAGAGGCCTTTTCGATCGTTTCTACTTCACCAATTTGCTCTTCAACCTGACGATCTCCCTGCTCTTCTAGTTTGCCAAGAAAACTCAGCAATTCGCTCGTTAATGTCGTAAATTTTCTGTATCTAACAATCGCCTCTTCTTTGTTTCCAGAGTTAATGATTTCGACTAGCTCAGTTTTTGCTTTCTTTAGTTTTTCATGGTATTTTTGAACTTGCTCTATGTCTTGTTTTTTTAGCAAACCCGAACCCATCATAGACGTAAGGGCCTGATCAAAGAACTTACCCTTTTTCTCCAGTTCTCCTTCGAGAGTACTAAGGTTTGATCCATCTTTTTCCAATTCCTGAATTATGGCGTTTATAGTAATGATTTCACCCTGGATGGCAATAGTCGCCTCCATGGAGCCATCTGCTGCTTCCCAGGCTGGGCCAGTAACATACTGCAAGGTATCCGACAGTTTATAGATTCCAAGAAATCCACCTAGCCCCGCCAAAAGAATGAGCACATTCATTAAAACGAATATGGCAAAGTTCTTAAATTTTAAACTATCAAACTTCCCGTTAGGTTGACTCACCAGTAATATCTTAAAGTGGTTGATACTGAAACTTTTTCGGTTGGTATCGTGATAGTCTTTACAAAAAACAAGAAATATAATTAAAAAACTACATGCAATTTCACTAGTTACATAATGGTATAGTTAAGATATGGTTTTTCCTCATTCATTTAAATCCATACAAGTAAAATGTAAAAACATGGAAACAAGTTCTAGCATCCCTTTACACACCTTCCGCCTGCATCAAATTCCATAGTCCGTCCACTAAGTGGTAAATAGACTGCAACTCTAGATGCCTCAATAAAGGCAGCTGTGCGTGTATTTTCTGCCACTTTTCCATTCTGTGTCGCCGCTTCATTGGCATGTGATGGGATCACGCTGATGGGTTTAATCAGTTCATTCAGAACAAAAGCGGCCTCACTCGGTCCATTGGTATAGGTATCACCAATATTCATCACCACCAATTTTGCTTTATAGTGCTTGGCCACCACAGTTTCCTGTTCCGCAGTAATACCCGTATCACCGGATAGATAGACGACTAGACCATTGGAAAATGTTAAAACATAACCCGTCGGTGGTCCCGCATAAGCGGTAAGACCGGCCTCCTCCAACAGGCCACCCAAGTTACCGCCTATCATTCCGCCAGCGATACCATTCGAGTGCGTTGCGGGTACAGTGGTAATCGTGACTCCACCCAGCTTGATCGATGCACCGAAACGAACGAGTTGTGAGTCCTTTGGATCTCCACCCAGTTTCTTAAGTTTATTGGCAAAAAATTTAGGCATTTCACTGCCAGTGATAATTTTAGCCTTTTTGGCTATCGCAATATCGACAGTAAGCGTATTAGGCAGCGCATCTATTTCCGTATTCGGTTTCGCACAGGTCCCTTGATTCACCGATTTAATGTGTTGACTCCCAACGTGATCACCATGCATATGGCTGACGAGTATCGCGTCAATTTTTCCCAAGCGCGGATCGCCCGCGCCTGCTACAGTTTGACCCGCATCATAAAGCAGCCTCGAACCATCCGGATCTTCCAGAATCAAGGCCCGGTCGCGGGCACAGAATTCCCCATCATGGCTACCTAAGGGCATAATTTTTACTGTGGCCGCATTGGTAACTGAAATAACGGGAAAAATGATGAAGAACGTCAGAACTAGTCGTAACATACTTGTTTACTCCACTGTTGTGCTAATTAAGCATTAGACATAGACCAAGTATATACGCTATTACTTTTTAGTTAGAGCATTTTTCTATTCAGAAACTTCTGATAAAACTACTACCACCCTGAAAAAGAAAATCACCCTTGGCTTACATTAAGTATTTATCCCATTCTCCACGGAGATGCTTCCTCCAGTTCATAGGCCAAACTAAACAACTTGGCTTCATCGCCAGGCATTGCCGCAAAGTGACTACCAATAGGTAAGCCCTTACGAGACTTGCTCAGAGGCACTGACATCGCACACATACCACTGATATTGTGTATCGGGGTGTAGGCAGCGAATCGTTCCGTTCTCTCTATCAACACCTCTCTATTCAAGCTGGGAGACAAATAACCCAGCTTGGGTGGTTCGATCGCCAGGGTCGGGCATAAGAGCACATCATATTGGCTGGCAAACTCAAGCATGCCTTGTGCGGAGGTCTTTACGGTCTCCAAAGCAACGGCAACAGCCTGTGCATCCAGTGTACGAAACCATCGAATGAGTTCATGGGTGAAAGGCTCCACGAGAGTGTCATCTATTGGTCGCTGTATCAGGGGTTCCATCATTTGACAAACCTGGTCCATCGAAAACCCAGCCAATGTGAAAAAGGCAAGCGAAATGGCTTTACCGTCTATGTCCGGTCCCCGTGTTTCAATCACTTCATGGCCTAAGTCTTCAACCAATTGACGGGTTTGTATTAATGCTTCCACTACACTTGTGTCCGGTGTGTTAGCCATCAAAGTATCACTATAAACAGCAACACGAAGTCTTTTTGGACTCGGTCCAGAGATGCAATCTAAGGGAGAAAACGTGGAGTGATCCTGAGTTACTGCCAGAAATGCCGCACTATCACGCACTGATTTGCTAATGCAATGCTCTATGACTAGATTCGCGAAAGGTCCACCGTTTTCCATTGCGGGAACACAGCGGCCTGCACTGGGCATAAAACCGAAAAGCCCGCACACAGAAGCCGGTATGCGTATGGAGCCTCCCCCATCACTGGCGTGAGCCATGGGAACAATACCTGCTGCTACCGCGGCAGCACTACCCCCTGATGAGCCCGCCGCAGAATAGTCCGGATCCAGCGGATTTCGTGTTATGCCATGCAGTAGTGTTTCTGTACTTCCCAGCAAACCAAACTCTGAGCTAGTCGTATTAGCAAAAGTGACGAGACCCGCACTGTCAATTCTGTCTGTGTAGGGCGAGCGCTCTTGCGGCAGATGTTGGGCGAACAGTCTCGACCCCATCGCATTCTTTAGTCCCGGATAGGCCAAAATCTCTTTTACTAAAAAAGGCACTCCAGAAAACAGCCCTACTTTTGGATGCCCAGCCTTCTCCAAGGCTAGTTGCGCATTGATGTCTGCCGTCGCATTAATGAAGCCTTTGCTTTCTTCTACCAGTTCCAAAGCTATCAGCATCAACTCAATTGCTGTCACTTCTTTTTTATGGACCAACTCGGCCAGGCCCAATCCATCATACTGCTGATATTCGCTCTTCTTCATGATCCCCTCCAAGATTTATCAATTGGTATAGGTATTATCGAGGAGTGTGATGAGAAGGAAGTAGTCCCAGCTTGCGAATTGATTGGTCCTATCTTGCTAATTCAGAACTTGTCTGCCAAAGGATTCACTTTAGCCCACAATTCCACATAGATATGGCCTACTTCGCAGCCAGGTAAGAGCCGTTCCAGAACAGGATAATTGTCCGGCTCATAACCGCTGCGTGGCATCCAATGGGTGTAAAAATCCAGATACTGTGAAAGTAAGGACTCTTCTGGTCCTTCAACCGGATATACGGCGTATAGGCCAGAGGGGATAGTCGTTCGTGGAAGACTGGTCTGCGCTTGCGCCGTGCTGGGAAGACAAACAAGTGCATCGTATCGGCAGCGTTCGGGCGGCGCAAGACCAGGATGCTCATGACTTAAAGAATATCGTTCACACTGATTCCAGTCGACACCGGCTTCGTCGAAAATTTTATTGATCTTAATCCAGGTGTCTCGAATACTTTGAACCTCATAACCTCCAGGACTTGTTAAATAGACTGCATCGAAAGCTTCTATTGATTTTAATTCGATTTTCTTATCGAGCGACAAAAACCTGGATTCGGAACTATCCTCCTCAGCAAAGAGTTGCCGGGCATCTAAAGATTTTTCATACTTGGATTGTAACTTCCCGTCCCCGGAGTCGAGTCGTTGTTTGATCTTATGTATCTCACTGGGTCTGCAACCAAACCACTGTTTAAAGGCTTTGGAGAAACTGGAGACGGACGCATAGCCATATTCGTCCGCAAGACCTGAAACGGTGCTGGATGAGCCATAGGCCAGTTTCACGGCCGCCTGCTCCAGTTTTTTACGCGTTATATACTCCCCTACTGTTTCATGCATGATGGCAGAGAAGAGTCGATGGAAGTGAAATTCGCTGAAACAGACCGCCTTGGCCACTTCACTAAGCGAAATCGGTTTATCAAGATTATCACGAATATAAGACAAGGCCCGATCAATGCGTTTTTGATATTCTATTGTGCTGGATTGGCTCACGATTTCACTTAACGGATTTCATCCGAACTTTTACTCGTTTCTTAATTTTTCCAAACCGCAGGGCTTGGGCACAAGGGTCGTCTGAGAACCGAATTCAATAGATGGACAGCCTACGTCGCACCTACTCTGGTTTGCTTTACCCTCTCTCTGCAAGACCTTTAAAATATTTTTTATATAATCATATCGTTACATGCTTTTCAGCGGTCGTCAATGCCTGGGCTCATTTAAAAATACTATGTAAAACGCCTCAACCCAATCAATATCGTGGCGTATACATCTGGGACTCGATGGAATCGCTGCTAGGCTTTCGAGAGTCGGAACTCGCTGCAACCATTCCGAGTTCTCACCGAGTCAAAGATGTGCCGCAAGTGGAAGTAGGCAATATCTCCATGCAATAGCGTAACTAGAATAAAGGAATTTCAAAATTGAAAACAACTCGGTAGCCCAGGAAATGGATGCTTGCTTTTCTGTCCGGCATTCCATTTACGTTTGTACTACCCTAACAATTGCTCTCAAGGATTAGCGCACCGTTGGTAATTCTATCCAGAAAACAGAGCCGATACCCAAAATACTTTCCACTCCGATGGAACCATTCATAAATTCGACCAGTTGTTTGGTAAGAGATAAGCCGATGCCGGTGCCAGAAATACACTTCTCACTAGAATCTAGCCTTTCAAATTCATTAAATATCTTTCCTAGATTCACATCGCTTATTCCACAACCATGATCAACTACGGATATATTCACGCTATTTAGCCTGGTCTCCAATTCTATATCAATATGCTGTCCTTCCTTGCTAAACTTAATTGCATTTGAAAGCATATTTACAATACATTGTTTTAAGCGAATGTCATCGGCTAGTGCCTTGCACTGACCACCCGTTCTATTGGTTACATTTATTGATATCTTTTTATCTTTTGCCAGACCGGAGATCAAAGAGCAAGAATCTACAATCACTTGCGATACATCTAACGGTTGAAGAACCACTTTCAGTCTGTGCTCACATAGCAAAGTATAATCCAAAAGATCATCAACCAGACTGCTAAGGAAAATTCCAGCGTTGTGTATATCTTTTAGGGCTGAAAATTCTTCTTCTTTTAAACTTTCCTCTGTCGAGTCTAACAACAACTCCGAAAACCCAACCACTGCATTTAGTGGCGTACGAAGCTCATGACTCATACGTGACAAAAAGTCAGTTTTCACTTGATTAGCTCGTTTTGCCTCTTTGAGTGCAAGCTCCAATTCCCGGGTTCTTTCAGCGACTAGTCCTTGTAGATTGTTTCTGTGGTCAAGTAACTGACGTTCTGCCTTAATTCTTTGTAATTCGGCTGAAGCGCGGGAGGCGAATATTTTCAAATAGGAGCGATACATTTCCGAAACTTCTATTTGCTTCTTGCTTAGCAGGCATACATGACCAATCGCTTCTTCTTTATCATTCAAAAGAGGCATTCCATAGTAGCTAGTAACACCCATTTGAACCAAATCTTTATCATTCGGAAATTTTTCTTGGAGCTTATCTGCAATAAAAGTTTCACCTGAGTGATATACGCACTCGCAGGGAGTGCCCTCAATTGTATACTGAAAATTGTCTGCTGCGTTATTCTGCGCCCAAAATCCCAGAGTCTTGGCGACACCTAGTCCCAATTGGCTTGTTAGAAGCTCCGTTACGAGCACAAAATCGGCCTCAAATATTCTTGCCAAATACTTCACATAATTGCTAAAAAAAGCAGAACCTACTGATGCACTCAGTCCCGCAGCCAGGTCTAGCACCTTTGGATTGCAGTCATAATTACAGTTTATTGGTAATGGTGTACTCATGGTTGGAGAGATAGTAATGTATTTGTTTAATCGACCTCGTAGTTGTTAGCGTTTCAAATTCCAATTACTTCCCTTTTTGTTTCGAGAATGAACTCACAAATGCACTACTATTTCTGCAAGAATGTGCAAATATCCCTGAAAATTGAGATTGAGAATAAGTATAGATAATCCTATCAAGTATTTTTTATCTTTGTCACCTGTCACGCCACCAGATTCAATGATTTACTCCAAGAGGTCGACATAGAAAGTGGGTGATTGGGGAATGTCAATTGAGATAAGTCGCCCGTAGGTTCAGTTTAACTTCGACTACGAAACAGTTGTGAAATCCAAGTCGATCCCCGCTCGCATCACGAGTAGATATTTTGACATAAATATGGCTCCACCTAATCAACACAAAGTTGTCTCACAAGAAATCCTCGGGCAACTCATTAATATCAGTGGCAGACAAAGAATGCTATCACAGCGTATTGCTTTTCTGATTCTAAATTATATACAGACTGAGTCCCGCGATACCTTAAAACAACTTGGTGAATCCATTACGCTTTTCAAAAAGAGCCATAAACAGCTCACTGACGGGGATGCGGTAGAAAATTTTCCTGGTTTATATACTGACGAATTGCACCAACTTTTCATGGGGCCCGAGAAAGCGGCGAACAAACGTATAAAAGCATTCATCTCCAGAGCAGAAAAAATATACCAAAATCTCGTTGACAATCACACTGTTAGCGAAGAAATTCTTCTCTATCTACTCACAGAGGCCAGCTCACCTTTTTTGGATCTTCTTAATGAAATTACCGCCACGTTCGAATCAGCTTCAAAGGCTGAGTCACAAAAGATACAAGCAAGTATCGATCACAAACAAAGGGAAGTCAGCACCCTATTGCGTTCCATAGCCAATGTAGCGCGAAAAACTAATCTCATTTCTATCAATACCAATATTGTGGCCTCCAGATTGGGAGATGACGGAAAAGAGATACGTGTCGTTGCTCATGAAATCGAGAAGTTAACCAGTCAAATTGAGACATTGCTTACCGAAGTAGCGAAAAAAATGTCGCTGGGTTCTATCGATGATTCTAAAGATCAGGATTAGAGTTGCAGCATAACGGAATGCGTATAACTGTCTAAGATCAATAGAAATTTAAAATAACTACCTGAAAGGTCTCCCCTCCCCTTAAAGACAATTTCAACCTGCTCAACGACAGCTACGGCCCTCAATTCGGTGGCTAGGCGCTAAAACAATAGCTGAAAGAATAAGCGCCATCCTTTGAGTATTGATACTACTTATTCTTTCGCACATTTACTTAATTACAAGGGGCTGTAAAATTCCAAAAAGTGTACCCTGTGGATCGATACAATAGGCATGACTGCCTACACCTGGTATTTCCATCGGCCCGGCAACCTTGGCACCGCCACAGGATTCGATACTGGAAATGGTCTCATCCAATGAGGCCACCTCAATGGTATTGACTACTGGCTGTTGCATATTGGTTCGATCAACAATGGCACCGTTTATCCCGCGCGATCCTTCTTCCCCCGTGCTCACGAGCCAATATTCAACCGGACCATCCCACTTACTTATTTTCCAACCTAAGGCCTTACTATAAAACTCGACTGCACTGCTTGGGTCATCAGATGTGATTTCGAAATGGGTAGGTCTATTCATTACTTTATCCTCTCTACTATGTTATTAGTCCGATTTTTACGCGTTTTTTCTAAATAAAGAAAATTGGTTTTATCTGTTGCCTGGCGGCATGAGTCCCGGCGGTGGCGGATGTCCAATACCAAAGCACTCACCTTTTTCAACAAACGCTTTTAGTCGAGTTCCAACGAGATCGTTCCAACCAAAGCTGTACATTTCTTTTGTTTGGCTATCCAGCTCACCAATAATATGATGAGATAAAGACAATATGGTTTGATCCCCTTTGGCCTTTAGTTCAAAACGCGCAACACTTAGTACCGCTCCATCAAGACCAAACCGACCATTGAGTTCGAGCACTTCATTTTCTTTATAAGTTGTGACCCTTGCACACTCGGCCCCCTCGTTTTCATTGCCCCAAGACTCGTACATAAGCCCACCAAGACGTGGCTCAATCACCAAGCTACTGGATTCTGGGTTGCGCAAATAGGGCATCCCCCACCATGAGGCGGTTTCATCGACCATCGCGCGAAAGACTTGGGCTGGGGACGATGCGATGACAATTTCTTGTTCCACCCGAACAGACTGCAACTGACATTTGTCTGGCATTGGTTTTTCCTCTTCGATACAACGTGCAAGTCCTATCAACGATCTTGCCCACATGGATTCATAGGGCCTAATCCATCGTTCATAGATTAGCTGTAGGGGAACAGCGTTCAGATAGTGCCAACGT
>JAOUPJ010000020.1 GCA_029879945.1 Gammaproteobacteria bacterium | reverse complement strand
ATTGATGGCCTCATTGTCTGGCACTTCAACATAAGAAAGTTCAAGTTTTCCACGCCGATAGCGATGCTTGATTTCGGCCTTAGATGCCGCGCCGTACTTCTCACGCGATCGTCCTAATGAAATATCTGTTCTTGCTGTCGGCGCCCACTCTACCAATGTCCCCCAGGTGTAGCCGTAAGAACGCTGTCCGCTCAAAACTGATATTTTCAATTTCCGACTCGCTGTCCACTCCGCAACCGCAATCGAAACATCCCCTTTCTCTTCCTTGTTCGCCTGCAGCAAGGGATTGGTTTCGTATCCATACTTGTACCCCAGCTTTAGTCTGCGTGTTGCGAGTACTCCCAGTTCTGCATCGGCAGACTCCCTAACAATGCTATCGTCGTTGCTGTAGTAAATCGCCGAACGTTTTCCGTTCAGTTTCCAGTAGCTCCGCTTGAACCACTTTCCATTTTCCATATTGGCACTGAAGCTATCGATGGTACTATCCGGTCGCGCATCGGTTGAGCTGGAAATTACGCTACGTCTTCCAGACACTTTACTGGTAACAAATCTACCCACGGGTTGATCCCAATCCAATTTACCTGATAACGCCTCTTGATTCGTGCGATTTTCGGTAACGGGTCCACTATTATCCAGGCTCAGCTTTCCCAAGGGGTCTGAAACCCGTTGAAATCGTGTTGCGGCTCCAGAGAGAGTTAGCCTTTTTTTAATGAGTTCAACAGCAGCAGTGGAATTGTACCGATAATTATCCGGCCTTTCTTCAGGACTGCTATGGTCGATAATTTTTTCGTAGTTATAGTTTCCACCCAACTTCAACCGATTCCCCTTGGCATCGATCTCGACTCCGGGCTTGATCTCAGTGACAT
Source organism: Gammaproteobacteria bacterium (assembly GCA_029879945.1). Taxonomy (GTDB): domain Bacteria; phylum Pseudomonadota; class Gammaproteobacteria; order S012-40; family S012-40; genus JAOUPJ01. The sequence goes on along the minus strand of JAOUPJ010000020.1, from coordinate 19,266 downwards.
TGGCCTCCTCGATCGGGTCATTCGCAGACTGATTGGTCGTGACCGCCTCAGAAATCGCGAGCTTCGGGTTGATTTCCAATTCAACCGCACTGGATATGGAAAACGGCGTCAGAATCAGAACAGCAGAGCAAAGTCGAATAATGGGCTTTATGCGAAAGCTACTTAAAATTTTCGCTACCGGCGTTTTCACCATATGCACCATATCCATAATAGGAGCCACTGTATCCTTCGGCATTCTTTCCGCGTGTTTTATTCAACAACAGTCCTACGATTTGCTGAGTCGGGTCCAGATAGGAAAGCGCTTCTTTCAAGACTGGCTGAGTGGTCTTGACGGACTCTACGACAACCAGTATCTGCCCCATTAACCCGGCCAAAACGCGGGATTCGCTAGTAGCCAGCAAGGGTGGGGAATCAAATATGATGACTCGGTCTGGATAACGATTGGAAAGTTCACGGGTAAACTCAAACATGGCATCACTTGCCAATACTTCCGTGGCGTGTGGATGGTGTCTGCCGGCAGGCAATATGCTCAACTTGGGGATATTTGTTTTCAGCATCACGTCAGACAAGGCAAGCTTTTCATCCACCAGATAATCAATCAGGCCTTTATCCGATCTAAAACCCAGATAGTTCGCCACAGAGGGTTTAGCCACGTCGGCATCTATAAGCAACACGGTTTTGTCCAGCTCCATGGTCATGGATATTGCCAGATTAATGGAGCTAAAGGACTTGCCTTCACCGGGTACCGCGCTGGTTACCATGATGAGATTATTGTGACTGTCCCCAGACACCTTTTGACCAAAGGCATTTTTCAATAAAGGCCGCTTCACCGATCTCATTTCTTCGGCAACTTTGCTGCGACCATTATCCGGCGTCAACATGCCCTTCTGTTCCAGGCGTAGCAAGTCGATATGAATAGAATTTTGAGTTTCTGTATCGCTGTCTACACGGTTCGATTTTCTTGGCTTGGCGCGTGCTCGGTCGTTGTTTTCCGGTCTGGGCCGATTACCCTCATTTCCACCGCTATTTCCTAACGCCCTTTCTATCGTATTCATACTAGCCACCCACCGTAATCACTAGTGACACAAGGTCACGTAGTGGTGATTGAAAAACACTCGCGATACCAAAAAGAACTACCAAAAGACCCAACATCGCCAGAAAGGAAATCACCTCAATCATACGTAAACGGATTTCTTTTTCTGTGCGCACAATCCCTACTGCTCCAAAAACGGGTAAGCCGGTTACCGAACTCAGATTGCGCGTCGAATCAAAGGTAGGTCTGATTTGAGAGAGCAGAAAAGCAAACGCAATACCCGCCACAACTCCGCCCAGGAGAACGACCAAGTTAAACAGGGACCGCTTTGGGCCTGCTGGTTCCAAAGGTGTCGAGGGAGGATCTAAAACCTTGAACTGCACATCATCGGTACTCTTGTCTACCTGTTCAGCCAATTTTGCAGATTCTCGACGAGAAACAAGCTTCTCATAATTTTTTCGGTTGATATCATAGTCCCGGTTTAATTGCTTCATCTCTGCTTCAATAGCAGGAATTGTATCCACCGCACCTTCCAGTTCCTTCACTTCGGATCTGAGGCGGCTAACACGAATGGAAAGGGTTTTAGCTTCGGTTTCGGTATTCGCCAAAGAAATTTTAAGCTGCTGGTAGACAGGATTTTTTTCCAATGGAGTTATAGTCTGCCCCTTGGGCAGCCTTGCTTCGATTTCCTTAAGTTCTTCCGCCCTTTGCTTTTCAAGACGCACTATAGTGGCCTTGATGGCGATAACATCCGGATGCCTGTCTGTAAACTTGAGTAATAGCTCATCAGCACGGTTATTGAGTTCGTTTATCCGGGAATCCAGCGGATGGCTCAGACCACCCCTGACAAGATTAGCGGATGGCATCATACCAAAAGTGGGTTCTTCACCCACAATTTGACGACTGATCTCATCTCGTCTTCCCTTTACTTCAGAAAGTTGTGCCTCGGCTTTTTCCAGCTCAGCCAATTTACCTTGCAATTTTTCGAAATAGTCGCCACCTCTTCCCGGCAGCAAGGCAATATTTTTACGTTTAAATTCCTTGAGTTCATTTTCGGCATCAATCAAGCGCTGTTCATACGCGGCAATCTGCTCGTCAAGGAATCGTTGCGCTGAGCTTGAGTCTTCTCGCGAACTTCCTAAAGAGGACTCCACAAAAAGGGTTAGAATTGATTGGACTACTTTTTTAACCTTTTCCGGGCTATCGTCTATGTATTCGATCTTATAGATATTGTCTCTACCGCCCTTAAACTTGATCGTTTTTCTTAACTTCTCCAACAGACCCTCTTTTTCAGAGACGTTGTTTACAGCAAGGTCAAGATCCGCCATGCGGGCGATTTTTTCCAGATTTGGAGTGCTGAGCAAGGTACGAGTCATCATTTTAACATCGTCAGCGACGTCACTTTGCACGGCCAGACCTTTTAAAAGAGGTCTAAGCATGGACTTGGTATCGACAAAAACCCGCGCTGTCGATTCGTACTTATCGGGCAGGGATGCCACTACCAGCCATCCTACAATGGCAATGGGCCAGGCGATGGCGTGTATATACCAGCGGAAGCGCCAGACGGCCCTGGCATAGTGCATTACTTGGTCTAATATCTCGTGCATAATTCTTTACTTATTACGCCTCAGGAATAATTGTTAAATTGTTTTGCTTGTCAATTCAGTTTGAGGTTACAACTGCTCTAGTCACTACTACTTGAACTATCAGGCTGTCACCATCTATTTCCGGTCTCTGATTTCTAAACACCTGAGAAGATTCAGCATGTTTGCAACTATTTTTCAGAGTCAGTCAAATTAGAGACATTCTTAATTTAACTGCTAATACAAGCGGAACACATTAACCCGTCATCATACTTCTACAACCTTAAAAGAGACCTAAAAATTCGATATTTGTTGTTATGTGAAGTGCTTAGAACCAGGTCTCGGGAATTACCAGAATATCACCAGGAAGCATGCCTACATTCTGGGAAATATCGCCAAATCCGATCAAGTCCTCCAGATTCACGTCTATCTCTTCCTGTATACCGCGATTTGTACGCACTATCTTTGCGCTGTTACCGGAAGCAAATTCTGTAAGCCCACCTACGGCAATCATGACATCTAAAACGGTCATATTGGCCTTGTAAGGCAGGGCCTGTGGTTTGGCAGCCTCTCCGATCACTCGCACCTGTTTATCATAGGGACCAACAAATCCGGTTACGATCACAGTGACCAGGGGATCTTTGACGAACCTGCCCATCTCCTTTTCTATCTCTCTGGCCAGAACAGATGGTGTCTTCCCTGCTGCAACCAGATCCTCAACCAATGGGATGGAAATACGTCCATCGGGTCGCACTGGCACCGATCCGGAGAGTTCAGCATTTCTCCAAACAAAGATCTTCAACCCGTCACCAGGCCCAATAACATACAGGGGAGTTTCGCCCACTTTAGAACCCGCAGCGTTGGACGCATTCATTAGTCCAAAGACAAAAAGAAAAACACAAAATCGCATGATTTTCCTACTCACAAATTCCCCCTTAGTAATAACAAGCCAGGGCGGCAACGGTCTTTTCAGATACATCTGACTGAAACAAGCCACGATTCATTGTTTAACGAAGACTCACGATAATAAGGCACCGAACCAGAACCAATTAAAATTGCAGATTTGAATAGATATCAGTCTTTGTTATCGCTGCCCTAACCAATATGTCCAACATTTCGTTTTATGTAAGAATCGAATGCCTGATATTTTAGTATAATCGGTGACTCTCTGATGGGGACTGGCACCAGTTTGTGCGAGCCATTTCAAATCATCAAAAAGCTTACGAGCAACTGTAAAATTATTATTCGGAGCCAAGCTCCCGTCTACTTCACCTTTTTAGGCGAAAAAGGGTACTTTACCCAATTTGCAAGACAAATTCAAGTCTTTGTTTTTAAATCAATTCTCAGTGCTCATGGAATCAATCGATTAGCTCGTGCTGCGAAAAGAAAAAAGGATCCCCATAGCCCCTCAAAACGCAAAATCGACCGACCTGTAAAAGAGCCCAGATCTGGAATGGCGCGACCCAGGCCCGTGTCAGAATAATTTACAAGCAAATTCACCTTAACTCCTTGTATTTATTGACATGCTATAAGGACTCTTTCTAAATACACACGCAAGCCAGTAGCTTTTCAGGACATCAGGCGGAGCATGTCGAAATACTTTACACGACGCGTCTCATATCCCCGACATCAACACATTATTTTTAATATAATCATGCTGTTATTAATTTGGCACAGTAAGTGCTGATACAGATATGCAATTAACTAACATATGGAATTAATTGACGATGAAAATGATAAAAGCACTGGTCGCTGGTTCAATCTTGATGTTTGCTTCAAATTCCTTTGCAGCACTTGTGATTTCAATCAGCGATGGAACCGAGAGCGTGACGGTATCTGATTTTAACAGTGATGGAATCGTGTCTTACGATAGCGATTTCAGCGATATGCTGGCTATGATCGATCCGAATCTGGCTTGGGATAGTGCTACCTGGGAGTCAGTCGCAGTAAAGGGCTTCGGGTCCGACTACTACGACGACCCATTGATAGACACACTACATCTGAACGTGGTTGCTGCTAGCGGCCGATCAGGTGGAGAGTTGACTATCATGCTTTCCGAAACTGATCTTACAAAAGACGACGCTTTGTTTTCTTTGGATTTTGGTGGGCTCCTGGATGGCGAAGTCTCGATAGAAACTTATATTTCCAAGTCGAATGATTTATTCGCGACTGATACACTTCTAGGCTCTATTTTAGCCTCAGGTGACGGTGGAATCGTCGGTAGTGATAATGGTGAAGTTCCTGATGGAAACAATCCATATTCTATGACTATCGTTGCAACCATCACTCACTCTGGTAAAGGCGTATCAAGCTTCGATGCAGAAACAAAGGTTCCAGAACCTGCGTCTCTGGCGTTGCTTGGTGCTGGCTTGCTGGGCTTAGGTGCTGTAGCACGTCGTAACCGTCGCAAAAATATTGCTTAATTCTTAGCAATATTTGCCAAACAAAAAGGCCGTACTTCATAGAGTACGGCCTTTTTCTATTCAAGCCTGCGCTCATAGCAGTTGCTATTGCAAGCGCAATCAACTCGGTCGGAATGTATTACCTTGAGGTTCTCACTGTTTGAGCTTCGCTTCCAAGGCCTTTGCCTCGTTCAGATCATCGAACTTCACTTTACTCTTCAATAGCAATTGCAATTCACGCCTGGCCTCATCTTTGCGATTGTTCGCATAATAGGCGTAGGCAAGATGGAACCAGATACTGCCTTCCTGCTTCAGTTGAGAACGAGCTTGCTGCAACAGGACCAGCCCCTCGGACTTATCGCCCAGTTTCACCAAAGCCCAACCATAGGTATCGGCGATTCCCGGGTTGTTTTGTGATAACTCGTATGCCCGCTTACCTAACTCGATAGCCTTTTTATCTCCTTTCTTCGTATACAACCACGACAGATTGTTCAAAGCCACAATATTGTCAGGATTTTCTTTCACCACATCCTCATATATTGTTCGGGCCCTGGAGTCCTGTGAACTCAACTGAAGCTCGGTGGCCAGCATCATTTTGAGCGCTGTGTCCCCCGGGTTTTCCTTAACCCATTTCTCCAAACCGGCGATAACGGATTTTGTTTTTCCCTGAGCCTTTCGCATTAGCGCTACTTTCTGCTCAACCCTGGATTGTGGAGCCTTCCCCTGCGCCTTGGAATAGGCCGTAACGGCACGTGCAAAATCTTTCTGCTGCCCGGCAATATCACCTTCCAGTTCCCAGCCATAAGACAATTTTTCAAATTTCGCTTTCAGCTCGTCTGCAGTTTTGTAAGCCATTTTCGGGTTTTTGGCTTTCAGGTACGACTCCCCTAGCAGCAGATAGGCGGGAATATAGTCATCCTTTATCTCAATCGCCTTTTTGGCCTGCTTGATCGCATCGTTCTGCTTTCCAGTGGCTAACAGCACCCTGGCATAATTGAGGTAGCCCTTTGATGATCGGGGATACAATTCCACCAACTTCTTGAATCGACTTATCGCCTGGCCATAGTCTTTCATGGCCATATAAACGGTGCCTTCCATATCAATCAGTGCAGGATGTTTAGGGTTTTTCTTAATTGCCCCCTTGAGAGTCCGCAGGGCCTGCTCCGGATTTTTTTGTGCTAAATAGAAGCGTGACATGGCTACGGAAGAGCGTACGCTGTCCTGATTTGCCTCCTGGGCCTGTGTAAGCCATTTTTCTACTGCGTCTTTATCTCCCTTTAACGCAGCGATCTGCATACGCCCCAGTAATGCGTCTTCATTGTCCTTGGCATAGCCAAGCACTTTGTTATATTGATCTTCTGCATCCGAGTATTTTTTTTCTGATATTGCGATCTTGGCAAGATTCAGTCGCGCGGGGGTGAAATTTTTGTCCAATTGCAACGCTTGTTCAAAGTCTTTTTTTGCTTTCGCCTTATCACTCGTTCCCAGGTATACATTTCCACGTAAAACATATGACATGGGCTCATTTTTCTTCTTCTTAACCAGATTATTGGCAGCCTTGATCGCTCCTTTTGCATTTCCATTTCGAAGATGAGTAATAATCAAGTAGACATCAGCTTCGATATAGTCTCGACCCAGATCGGAGGCTGTTTCCAGCGTTTCGATGCCCGCTTCACTTTCTCCTGATACAATTCTTCCCAAACCCAACTCGGTTTGAATCATGGCCTGTTCCGGATTGGCACGGGCAGCTTTTTCCAGGTAAGCCGTCGCCTTCGCTGCCTCGCCTGTTCGAAGATAGGCGGCACCTAACATACCAAGAATATGTGTATCAATATCTTCCCGTTTTTCAAACTTTCCAAGTACCTTAATAACCTCTTTAAACTCCCGCTTTGCCAATAGACTTGCCGCAAGTAACTTGACTCCCGGCACACTTTCGGGTCGCAAACCGTTGTACTTGTACAAAACGTCTATAGCCTGCTCGAAGTTTTTCATTCGATATTGAACTTCACCCATCAACAGCAGTGAGCCAGGATGGTCATCTGCTATGTTTAATACCTTGTCGAGATAAGTCTTAGCCTGATCAAACTTCTTTTCCTTATAGTGGATAACCGCCCACAGGTAATTAATACGGGGATGGTTTGGAACCCGTTTACTCACTGGGTCCAAATGATTTCTAGCCTCCTTCAATCTTCCCTTACTGGCAAAGATTCCAACCAGCCCTAATTTGGCCTCAAAATTATTGCCCTGTTGGTCCAGGGCAGTACCAAAAGCCTTTTCCGCATCATCTATTCGCGCTTCCAGAATCGCCAATTTGGCCTTAAGTATCCACGCCTGAACGTGCGTGCGATCTACTGACAAGGCCTTTTCCAAATGTTTGCCGGCAGCCTTTTTGTTCTCCTTTCCCAGCTCAACCAGGGCCAGACCAACATAGGCCCCGGCGACACTGCTGTCTAACGAAAGCGCCTTTTTATACAAGTCTTCTGCCTTGGGAAATTCTCCCAGCAATACATGCGCATCACCACGAAACGCCAGAATTTGTGCTTGGTCTGACTTGCTGAAGGTGGGGTCAGCCTTGATCGTGTCCAGAAGTTCTTTTGCTTTACGAATGGACAGATAGGTCTTGGCAAGAGGTATGCTCCACTCTGACGCTTTCGCACCCAAAGACTTCGCCTTGGTCAGCTCTTTTTCCGCTGACAATGGGTCACCAATTTCTATGTATAACTTACCCAATTCCAAACGGGCTTCAGCGCTATTCGGGTCCCCCTGGACAGCATTTTTCAACTGAATAACAGCAGCATTAAGCTCCCTTTTTTCAGTATACTTTTTCGCGTCCTCTATCAGCTCTTGCGTCGTTTTCGACAAGGCATTGCCTGCAAACAGGCCAATACACAAGCTGAAAACGAGCAGTGAAATATAGGAACTAAGGGAACTCTTGATAGAACTAAAACGCACAACAGGATTAAATAAGAAAAGTTTTTTCACGCGACGACTCCTGGTCCATACTCCTTGGGGTGGGCATCTAGCGTTACACAAGCTTTAGGCTGGTAACGCCATTGCGCCTGTATATATCAGTTCATACCGGCTATTGAGATATTCATCTTTGCCTGACTCAATTTATACCTCGATATTTAGCTTCTTGATAAGATCATAAAGGGTTGGGCGACTGACTCCCAGCAATTCCGCAGCCTGGGCAATATTATTGTTCACATAAGACAATGCCCGAATAACCGCATCTTTCTCAGCCGTTTCTCGAACTACTCTCAAATTAAATGGCAAATCCGGCGTGGAATTCAAATTATCTAACTCCAGTTCTTCCGGTGTAATCTGTTCCCCTTCAGACATAATTACGGCGCGTTTCACTTTATTTTCCAATTCCCGAACATTTCCAGGCCAGGCGTATTTTTCCAGCGCAATTAATGCGGAGTTTGAAAAACGTTTTGCTTTCCCACTCAGAGACTCTGTTAGTTTATTCAAAAAAGACCTGGCAAGAAGCACTGCGTCTCCGTCTCTTTCTCTCAGGGGAGGGATATTTATGGAAATTTCGCTAAGTCGATAGTACAAATCTTCTCTGAAGGTCCCTGAACTGATCATGTCTTTCAAGTTTTGATGCGTCGCGCATATAACTCGCACATCAACCGGAATTTCCTGTCTTCCGCCGACACGCTCGATTATGCGCTCTTGCAGAAACCGCAATAACTTTGCCTGAAGAGGCATCGGCAAATCCCCAATCTCATCGAGAAAAAAGGTCCCCCCATTGGCTGACTCGATTTTTCCTTTTGTCTGTTTGATTGCACCTGTGAATGCCCCTTTTTCATAGCCGAAGAGTTCACTCTCCAGGAGTGTCTCAGGAATCGCAGCGCAGTTTATGGCAACAAATTTTGCACTGGCCCTGTCACTTAAATTGTGAAGCGCCCTGGCCAATACTTCCTTTCCTGTTCCGCTTTCACCAAGCAGTAGCGTCGTCACATCTGTAGGTGCTACTCTCTCTATAATTCGGCAGACATTTAGCATGGACGCGCTGGTGGCAATAATACCGGCAAGGGGTGAGTCTTGAGTTTGACTGCTTAAAGACCGGTTTTCCTTTTCCAGCTCTCTAAGTTGCAGGGCACGATTTACGATCAGCTTCAGGATATCAGGGTCTATAGGTTTAAGATAAAAATCGTAGGCACCCATGCCGATAGCCTGTACCGCGCTTTCGCGATCATCATTGCCGGTGACCACAATAACTTTTGTATAGGGAGATAACTGCTGAATTTTCTCCAGGGTTGCCAGGCCTTCTGACGTACCCCCGGGGTCGGGTGGAAGACCCATATCCAAAGTTACAACATCGGGTTCGTGCCTTCTGAGTTGGGCAATCGCTTCCTTGGAGTCCCCAGCCGTTACTATATTAAAATCGTCAAAACACCAACGTAGCTGCCGCTGAATTCCGGGGTCGTCTTCAACGATGAGCAAAGTACTCCGTTCACTCAATCGAAAACTCCTTATTATTGATAATTATCATAAATTTCATTTGCTTATCTAATTAAACTTTACTGACCGCAATCTATTTTACGGCCTGTTCCGGATGGGAGCAAATAGACCGCAAATTCATGTTTGAAGCGGTATATGTAGACTAAATTTTGTCCCCACGCCCACCTCACTACTGACTGAAACCGCCCCACCCAGTTCTTCTATAAAACTCTTTGCCTCGTGGGCACCAATCCCCATTCCGGTAAGTCCTTTTGTCGAGTCAAAAGGCTTAAACAATCTTTCCTTCATGAAACTCTTGTCCATCCCTATTCCAGTGTCTTCTATTTCCACAAGCGCTGAGTTGTCCTGCCTTTGCAAGGACACGGTTACCCTGCCCTGAGGGTCAGTCGCATCCTGTGCGTTCTGCACAAGGTGGCCCAAGATACTTGCCAAACGGTCCCGATCTGCCATTATCGCCATGGGTTGATTACTTGATACATACTTCGGTTTAGGCTCAGCGTTGCTCTTTTCCTCAACGACAGACTTGATCACTTGATCAAGATCGACAATCTGTTTGTTCGGTATGTGCTGATATCCACCTCTCAACTGCGCCAGCAATCTATTCATGCGGTCCACCGAATTCTCGACCGTAGACACCATATCCTCAACAAAAACCGGATTTTGTCTGTGTTTCTCTGAATTTCGCACCAGTAAAGCCAGCTGACTTACTATATTCTTTAAATCATGAACCACATAGGCCGAAGTTCGATTGAAGGCTTCAAACTGCTCCACCTCCGCCAGGGCACGAGACGACTGGGACTGGGAGAGATGGATTGCGATCTGTCGGCCCGCGGTTTTGAGGATATCTATGTCTTCCCAATCAAACTGCCGCCTCGTGCGTGGCTCCAGAATCACAATAAAACCGTGCAACTTAGTCTGCAACATGAGAGGTACAATCAACCAGGCGTTAGGAATTTTTTCCAACCAGAGCGGAAGTTTAAGATCATGATAGAGGGAATGGTCACTCTTGTATTCTTCAAGATTTATGACCCACTGCCAGGTCTGTAAAAATTTCACTAGCGAGGAATCGCTTTTCTCGACCACACCCTCCAGGGGCGGTACAGACAAACGTTGAGCAGGATAGTAGTTCCCATTCATTTGTTTTAGCCACAAGACTCCGCCCAAACTATCTTGCATATCTGCCAGCGCTCGCAAGCTCGCTTCTTCCAGTGAAGAGTTCGTTTTGGTTTCCAGGGAAAGCGCCCGAATCAATCTCAACCACTCATCCCGATAATCATATCGGTAAGTCAGGAAATGCTTATTTATAAAAACACGCAGGCGTGCTCTCATTTGCCCGGAGGCAATCAGCACAACCAGAATAAGGATTCCGAAAAATGACACCGTCACCCGCGCCACTTCGCCCCAGGTACCGCCGATCTCTTGCACGTAGTATCCGCCCAGTGCGAGTGTAATGAGATAAAGCCCCAGAACAATGGAGGCGGAAGAGAAGAAAACAGCATCTCTGGAAACGAAGTTTTCTTTGACAAGCTTGGGGTTTCGGTAAAGGCTCCAGGCCAAAAACGGGACTGAAAACGCGTTTACAAATCCTCTTGCACTCCACAAGGTATTGTCGATTTCGGAGAAAAGTAATGCGTTGGAATAGAGATAAAAGTCATAAAGAAATATAAGCGCAAGACCTATACAAAAAAACTTGATTCCCCACTTCAAGTCGCTTTTTGCATTTCTGTATATATATTCAAGAAAAAAGAGCTGAATAATGGGGAAGAGAACATAAAAAAACAGGATAGACTGATTGTTAAACCAAAATAACGTGTATTCTCCAAAGAGGATGAAATACACCAACAAGCCAATCAGTCCGCTGGGAATCAGCATCCCCAGCCACACCATGACGCGTATCAGATCAACCTGTTCCCGTACCGCTGGAAAAACGGAATGTATAAAACGGGTAATAAAAAGAACCCAGAAAAAATTTCGCAACAATTCCATCGTGAGTTCGGGAATCGAGAGCAATGGTGAAGGTGTCACCTTGATTGAAATCAGCAAAGACCAGGCGGCAGACACCAATATCGCAGCAACAAGCGGAGCGCCCCCAAGACGTCCACGCCAGGTACTCATTAATGCGAAAGAAAAAATCAGATAGGAGAGAGCGGATAGTCCGTAGCTAAAATCACTGATCTCCAACATAGCGAATACCTACTGAATTAGCGAGCACCTTTTCCGAGCAAAATCACTTCAGCAGTCTGGAATAGAATAGTAAGATCGAGAAAAAGACTGTAGTTTTTCACATAATACAGGTCATATTGAAGTTTTGCGATAGTATCTTTCTCTGAAGCACCATAAGGATAGCAAATTTGCGCCCAGCCTGTGATACCGGGCTTAACGCGATGACGTTCCGCGTAATAGGGGATATTTTCGGAAAATTCAGAAACAAACTGGGGACGCTCCGGCCGAGGCCCGACAAAACTCATATCTCCCCTTAATACATTGATCAGCTGTGGCAGCTCATCAATTCGTGTCTTTCTTATGAAACGCCCAAGTGGGGTGACGCGCGTATCGCCCTTGGTGGCCCACTGCGGCTTGCCATCCTTTTCAGCGTCCACACGCATGCTGCGAAATTTCAAAACCTGAACCAGTCTCCAGTTCTGCCCTACACGAATCTGTTTGTAGAAGATAGGACCAAAATCTTGCAGGAAAACCAGAATCGCCGTGAGCAACATAATCGGAGATACCAGCACCAGCAACAGCAAACTGGCAGTGATATCAAACAGCCTTTTTGATATGGCACGCATATTTCCTTGAGAGAATCCATCTGAATATATCAGCCAGCTTGGTTGCAAAATGTCCAGTACGATGCGCCCACTTTGTCTTTCAAAAAAAGTGAGTAGATCCACCACTTCGATACCACTCATTTTGCAGTCCAGGATATCGTCGACCGGAAAATACTTACGTCTGTCGGTTACTGCCACCACCAACTCATCGATGTCCATCTTCTTGCAGAGTTCCATAAAGGTAAGATCCGTTTCGATTACCTTTTCCGGATCTACCTGAACGTCTTCGTGTGGCAGGTGCACATAGCCGACCAGGTTAAATTCTCGACGATCACTCTTTCTCTTGAAATACTGCTCAATCAGGGAGGCCTTTTCCCCTGCCCCGATTACAAGTATTCTTTTCTTGATAGCGTTCAGAGAGACGATACGAATGAATATATATCGTGCCAGTAAAATTCCAAGCAGCGATACACCGTAGGAAATCCCGAAGGCGCCCCGGCCCAGAAACAGCAGTGGGAAGAAGTACCCAAGAACAACCATGGCAACCAGACCAATCAGAAACGCCATTATCAGGCGTAGAAACATTCCGCCAATACCCGCACGCAGGTGTCGCTGGTAAAGGCCCACGGCAGTGAGAGCGCTCATCATGATGAAGGTGTACACCACCGAGATATAGCCCAGACCCTCAGGGAAATCGCCACCACCTGGTGGGGCTGTGTCGACGGAGCCATAGCGTATGTATGTTCCCACATATATCGACCCGAGGAATAGCAAAAACTCAGCAATAGCCAGAAAAATCAAAGACTTGGGAATATAGTGTTTGAATACTCTAATCATAGTTATATTATTTCAATGAGTATAAAGATACTGACTACTTCTCTCTACCCGATATAATTGTAATAAATTTCAATAAAATAAGATTATTCTATCAATAAACACTAACGAATCATTTACATGATCGCAGAAAAATACTTGTGAACTGATCAAGGGCGCTATTCTAACGCCAATTTCTTATAAATGTATGAATTTTTGCAGAACAGGAAATGTTTTTGTCTTCGGCATCTGGGAAAAAAATTAAGAAGAGATCTAAAAATGATCGTCAATTTTGTGAACTTTCATACCCCAGGCGATAAGTGAGCCCACACGCTGATTGTTTTTTCTCAAGCGACCCACTACGACCTTCATCATGCGGGTGACGAACTCATAACCAATCTCAGGCCGACATCTTAAGAATTTGTTTAGTTCTTCCCCGTTTATCTGTACAACGGAGCAGTCTTCGATCACTTGAACCGTAGCAGAACGGGGGAGCTCATCAAATAGCGACAACTCTCCAAACACGTCTCCCGGACCAAGGTCACAGACACCAGGAAGAATCTGCTTGCCCTTATCCAGCTCCACCTCCGCAAGGACACGAGCTTTTCCCTTATTTATCAAAAAGATATCATTGTTCTGCTCACCCTTGGAGATTATTTTCTGCCCAGCGCTGTAAGTGCATTCTCGCCAATGAGTGCCTTCGATAAAGTCGGGATGTGCTAAGACTTGTTCTATGGATTCAGCAATCGTGTGAGAGGAGTTCATTAAATGCGATATCGTCCCGCTCTGTCCGCCCTGAAAAAGAAATCAGTGATAATTCTCCCAATTCTATCAAGAACTGTTACCTTGCATCAGATAACAAGAAACAGCCTCCACTTTAGCCTGAATAATGGATGCCTAACGACTTCTAATTTCACTTTTTTGTAATTCGGCACTAAACTAGCGCCAAACTATTACGAGTAGAACCGGAGAACCGAAAATATGAAAATCACAATATATGGCAGTGGCTATGTTGGACTCGTTACAGGCACCTGTCTGGCCGAAGTGGGTAATGACGTGCTCTGCATGGATGTGGACCAAAACAAAATAACTAATCTGAAAAATGGAATCATCCCCATTTACGAACCCGGCCTCGAAGAAATGGTCACGAAAAACGTCGCGCAGGGCAGACTGCATTTTACAACTGATCCAAAAGAGGCGGTCAATTATGGGCTTTTTCAGTTTATTGCTGTAGGGACTCCACCCGGCGAGGACGGTAGCGCGGATTTGCAATACGTACTGGCAGTGGCCCAAACCATTGCCCAACATATGAGTGACTACAAAGTAGTCATCGATAAATCCACGGTACCTGTAGGAACAGCCGATAGAGTACGGGAAAAAATTGGACAAGTCCTATCCGACAGAAATGCCAATATCGAATACGACGTGGTCTCCAATCCTGAATTTCTTAAAGAAGGTGCCGCAATTGATGATTTTATGAAACCCGAGCGTATCGTGGTGGGGACGGACAATCCTCGCACAACAGAACTACTACGTGCCTTATATGCCCCCTTCAATCGTAACCGGGATCGTCTGATAGCGATGGACATCCGCTCTGCTGAGCTTACCAAATACGCGGCCAACGCCATGCTGGCCACAAAAATCAGCTTCATGAATGAGATCGCCAATATGGCCGAGCTTCTAGGGGCTGACATCGAAAAAGTTAGAATCGGTATAGGTTCAGATCCACGCATTGGTTACCACTTTATCTACCCTGGCTGCGGTTATGGTGGTTCCTGTTTCCCCAAGGACGTGAAGGCGCTGGAAAGAACTGCCAAGGAGATCAGCTATGATGCACCACTGCTTCAAGCTGTAGAAAAAGTGAATGAGCGCCAAAAACACGTCCTTTATGATAAAATCACTAAGCACTATGACAATAGCATAAAGGGTAAGACCTTCGCGATTTGGGGCTTGGCGTTCAAACCTAATACCGATGATATGCGTGAGGCTCCTAGCCGAGTGCTAATGGAAGCTCTATGGAAGGCAGGAGCCAAAGTCCGCGCCTACGACCCCCAGGCCTTGGACGAAGCCAAACATATCTATGGGGAAAGGCCTGATCTCACATTATGCGATGATCAATATGACACGCTAAAGGGAGCTGATGCGCTGGTAGTGGTTACTGAGTGGAATAACTTCAGAAGCCCTGACCTAGTCAAAATCAAAGAGCGGGTTTCGGACACGGTCATTTTTGATGGTCGAAACATCTACGACCCCACAACCATGAAAGCAGAAGGTATTAAATACTACGGTATTGGTAGATTAACTGATTAAT
This sequence comes from Gammaproteobacteria bacterium, assembly GCA_029879945.1. Lineage (GTDB taxonomy): Bacteria > Pseudomonadota > Gammaproteobacteria > S012-40 > S012-40 > JAOUPJ01. Next base: position 3,886 of record JAOUPJ010000020.1, on the reverse strand, counting down.
ATACACAAGCACTAATTAAAACATTAGCGGAAAAAAGAAATGTTCAATATTAATGAAATAAAAATCGGTGTAGTCGGCCTGGGCTATGTGGGACTTCCACTGGCAGTAGAATTCGGGAAAAAATATCCGACCAAGGGCCTGGATATCAATGTTCCCCGTGTAGAACAATTGAAATCCGGCCACGACAGCACATTGGAAGTGGAAGACGAGGAACTGAAAACAGCTACTAAATTGAGCTACCATACCGATCTAAATGAGGTGGCCGATTGCAATTTCTACATCGTCACCGTCCCAACCCCCATCGACAAGTATAAAAGACCCGATCTTTCCCCCCTGGTTTCCGCCTCCAATGCCGTGGGTAAGATTTTGAAAAAGGGCGATGTGGTGGTCTATGAATCCACCGTGTATCCCGGTGCCACAGAAGAAGATTGTGTGCCCATCTTGGAGCGTGTCAGTGGGCTCAAAATGAACCAGGATTTTTACGTCGGCTATAGCCCAGAACGCATCAATCCGGGTGACAAAGAACACCGTCTGACCACCATACTGAAGGTCACCTCCGGCTCAACACCCGAAACGGCTGACTATGTAGATCAAGTCTACCGTTCGATCATCATGGCCGGCACCCACAAGGCCGCAACAATCCGCGTGGCAGAAGCAGCCAAAGTCATCGAGAACACCCAGCGTGATATCAATATCGCACTCATAAACGAGTTGGCCCTGATATTCAATAAAATGGGAATCGACACGCTGGACGTGCTTGAAGCAGCGGGGACAAAGTGGAACTTTCTTCCGTTCCGACCTGGCCTGGTCGGTGGTCACTGTATCGGCGTAGACCCTTACTATCTTACCCACAAGGCCCAGGAGATCGGTTATCACCCTGACGTGATCCTCGCCGGTCGCCGCATCAATGACGGCATGGGCTCCTATATCGCAGATACCCTATTACGTTTGATGACCCGATCCAAGATCCAATTGGTCGGAGCCAATATCCTTGTACTGGGGCTTGCGTTTAAAGAAAACTGCCCGGATCTGAGAAACACACGTGTGACGGATATTATTTCAGAGTTAAAGTCTTATCACGCCAATGTGGATGTCTATGATCCCTGGGTCGATAAAAAAGAGGCACAGCATGAATATGGCATTACTCCCATTACCAACCCGCAAGCGGGGCACTATGATGGAATATTGCTAGCTGTATCCCACAGAGAGTTTCTCGAAATGGGGTCTAAGAAAATTCGAGAATTAGGCAAAACCACGTCCATTTTTTACGATGTTAAGTCTGTTTTCCCTGCGAATGAGACAGACGGTAGACTATAAATCCCAAAGACACGGGTAGGAGCTTCACATGAAATTTTTAGTCACCGGTACCGCTGGCTTTATTGGCAACGCCACGGCACAGCGGCTGCTCGCGAGAGGGGACGAGGTAATCGGCATCGACAACGTCAACGACTACTATGACGTAAATCTGAAAGAGTCTCGTTTAAAAATAATAAAAGACAATCCCGGTTTTACTGAAGCACGTATCAACCTGGAAGACAGGCCGGCAATAGAGAAGGTCTTCAAAACGCACAAGCCTGATCGCGTCATTCACTTAGCCGCGCAGGCGGGGGTGCGCTATTCTCTGACCAACCCCTATGCCTACATCGACTCCAATATAATGGGCACCATGAACATCCTCGAGGCCTGCCGCCACAATGATGTGGAACACCTGGTCTACGCCTCATCCAGCTCCGTGTACGGTGCCCACACCAAGATGCCCTTCTCTGTGCATCACAATGTGGATCATCCCGTGAGCCTGTATGCGGCTTCCAAAAAGGCCAATGAGCTGATGGCCCACACCTATAGCCATCTATACAACATCCCAACAACCGGTCTGCGCTTTTTCACTGTTTACGGCCCTTGGGGACGTCCTGATATGGCCCTTTTCCTATTCACCAAGAATATACTGGAAGGCAAACCCATAGACGTATTCAATCATGGCAAGCACAAACGTGATTTCACCTATATTGACGATATTGTGGAAGGAGTGATACGGACAGCTGATGCGACGCCTGCCGCAGATCCCAGTTGGGATAGCAATAATCCTGATCCAGCCACCAGTAAGGCCCCGTACCGTGTCTACAATATAGGCAACAACCAGCCAGTCGAATTAATGCGATACATTGAAGTGATCGAAGAGTGTGTGGGGAAAGAGGCCAAGAAAAACTTCCTGCCTCTACAACCGGGCGATGTCCCTGAAACCTATGCCGATGTGGACGCACTGAAAAAAGACGTGGGCTTCAGCCCCGATACGCCCATCGAAACGGGAATTGCCAACTTCGTAAAATGGTATAAAGACTACTATCAAGTGTAAAAAAAACCACCTAACAAGGTGGCTTTTTTTGTAGTCGAAAGAACTAGGGCAGAGTCTTTTCAAAATAATAGACTAGCGCAACGGACTTATCATCAGGGCCCGGCCAGGCCGAGCCGGCATCATCGATGTCCCAACGGCGAATTCGCCCTCGGTTGCCATCAACATCCCCGTCCACGTAGTGGTCTACCCATTTTGCTACATGGGCAGAAACACCATAGGCCACGATTGCGTTGACGCGCACGCTTTTTCCATTGCGTTCGGCACTGGCGGAACCCAGTTGAAAAAAACTTCCACTGGTGTGTTTTGAAACGACGCGGTTCGTAGACTCCCGCTCAAGCAATGCGGCATGACGCAGATCTGAAAACGGTGAATCAAGCGTTTCCGGATTCCTCCCTAATACATCACATCTGGTTTTATCAACCGCGACTTCATTGCTAGCAAAATTGGATTTGGCGGACGCCAGACTGACCACGTTCTCGGGGTGGTATTCAATCAAGCCATTTCTGTTACAGTCACCAGGCCAACGACTGTTTTGTTCGTAATAAGAATAGATCTTACCTTCCAAATCGGAGAGACTGCTATAGAATCGTTTGCTTTCCAAGTCTCCCAAACTGGCTACGACTTGGGATGTAATCCCTGCTGCTAAGGCGATGAAAAGGATAACAGCGATCAGGTTAACGACGGTATATCCCTTCTCAAAGCTCGCTAGAGTCCGTTTTCTGCATTGTTCAACTTCAAATGCCACGATTTACATCCTCTCTAAGTCGATACACAAAAATACTTCCCTCTAATTCGGTTCGAAAAGATGTTTGGAAAAGCAGTTTCGGGGGACTTTGTGATCAGGTTAACAAGTCTGGGAAAAGTGTCTTGACAGAGTCAAAACAAAACCGCGGAAAAGTGAGAACTGGATCACGCTTACGCTTGCAAACCTATGGGGATTAACGGAAATAATTGTGGGAAATTCAAGCAGTCGTTCTATTGGGCCCGTTCTAAATAATGAAAACCGGGTCAGTCGCGATTCCCGCGCCAGATCGAAATCAACAGCCACACACCGCCCAGCGCAGCGATCAGAAATCCAAGAAATCCCCAGGCAGGAATACCGAAAAGCTCAGGTTGTTGCTGCGTGGCCGTAACAACGGCGGTACCGATGATTAGAGCCGCCACCACGATACCAATGGTCAAACGGCTCACCGCCCTATCTAATAAGTGCCCAAAACGATCCAGACGATTGAGCTCCATTTTGACCTGCAAATCGCCGCGTTGGGCGCTGCGCACCAGGTTCTGAACTTCCTTAGGCAACTCATTGAGCACGATTAGAGAGTCTCGGGTATTCTCGATGGCTCGCTTGGCCAGATTGGTAGGTGAATAACGCTCCTGAATGATACTGGTTAGAAAAGGGGTCGCTTCCAACACAATATTGAATTGAGGATCGAGTCGACGCCCCACTCCATCTAGCGTTAAAAAGGTTTTAAACAGCAGGGCAAGATCAGCGGGAAGTATGAGCGCGTGATTCCGCAGAATAGCAATCAGATC
>JAOUPJ010000204.1 GCA_029879945.1 Gammaproteobacteria bacterium | reverse complement strand
ATAAAAAGATAGAAAAAGGGTGCGAGTACGAGGGATATTGCAAATGCGCCCATCACCAGGGTGTTGTTGAATCGAGTCAGCATCAGGAACGAGTTGTTGTACATGGTCGTCCACAGGCCTTGTAGTGCATTCGTCTCCTTCAGGAGCATGTAACCGACACTATCGAGTACAGGATCCAGAATCCACGCGAGTGCTACTGCGAGAGTGGCTGCCACACCGGCAATAGAAAGATTGACACTTAACAGGAAGGTGATGACGCACAGGATGAGGACGTGGAGCGGCCAGCCTGGCGTAAGACCAATGGCAAAACCCAAAACAAATCCGCCCGCTATCTGGTGTCCGGAGGCGCCTGCTTTAAAAACGCCTAATACGTCGCGTAAGATTTTTATCCAAAACATGTTTGAACTCTTCCCTGAGTTAGAAACTGTTATTTATATCTAAAGATTATGGTAGATGATTGCTATGCGTATCAAGGCAACAAAGGAAACTTATAATATCCCTTTTCATACGCTAAACCTGGAAACAAGATATGTGCCAAGGCATCCTTTTCCAATTCGGGATCCAGATCCATGTCTATGAGTTTGTTTCGATTCCATAAGTGGGCGGAACGTTCCTGATAGGGAACGAACATCACTACACGGTTTCCTTGTGCGAAAGCCATATTTTCCTGATATTGCATAATGGCCGAACCGGTATAGGATTTTCCAGCCAACATCATATTGTTTCCAATCATGGGATGGGTTAGATCCAGGCCAATAAAATGAAGCGCTGTGGGTAGCACGTCCAGTTGCCCAGTCAGGGCGGTGACATTCATCTGTGGCACATTGGGTCCAAGTATTACAGCAGGAATCTGGTATCGATCAATGGGCACTCTTCTGATGGCCTCTATACTACGAGGGTGGTCTGCTACGAGTACAAACACGGTGTTATCGAAATATTTTTCGGGCCGGGCTATATCAAAGAATTTTCCGATGGCGTAGTCTGCGTAGCGAGCGGCGTTCAAAGGATGATCGACGGGTTCTGTTACCAGATTAAATTTTCCTTGAGGAAAATCAAAGGGTGAGTGATGGCTCAGTGTAAGAATGACGGAAGCAAAAGGCTGTTGTTGGGTCTTGAAGTAGTCATTTGCGGCTCGAAACACGTCTTCATCAGAAGCTCCCCACACGCCTGTAAATTCGGCATCGGGAAAATCATCTTTATCGAATAGTTTGTCAAAACCATTGCCGAGTAAATAACTGGCCATATTGTCAAAATGGGACTCGCCGCCGTAGAAAAAGCTGGTGAAGTAGCCCTGGTTTTTTAGCAGTGCGGCGATACTAAAAAAATCGTGCTGTGCCAGATCGAGTTTTAAAGCCGTGCTGTCATAAGAAGGAGGGGGGTAGCCACTCACCACTGCCTCCACGCCTCGATAGGTGCGTATTCCGGTTGAATAGAGATTGTCAAAGCTAATGCCCTGTTTTCCTAATTGCTCAAGTACCGGGGCAACATTAATTCCCTTCGTGTTACGCAAGGTATCGTAACCCATGCCTTCCATTAGAATAATAACCAGATTCTTGGGCGTGTCGTTAACAGTGGTGCCGATTTGTTTATGCAGGGTCGGTCGCTTGGCATCGGTAAACTCATTCTCATCCACAAGCATATACTTGCGCACACGCTTTACGATCTCTTCTTCAGGCATAGTGCCAAACAGGTCTTCTGATTTGCTGGAATTTTCGGTATACCGATAGGCCGAATACATGAGTGAATAACTGGAATTTAGGGCGATCTGATTGGCTACATAGCTATTGCTATAGGCGGCCAAAGAGATATTGGGTGCTGCCATATTGAATCCGGATCTCGCGCCGAACACCAGAAGGAGTAGTGCAACTGGAAAAACCAGTAATTTGGTTTGTTGATTCCAATGTGTTTCGTTCTTCAAACTGTATTTGGTATTACGCCAAAGCCAGGGAATCACAATTGCCAAAATGACTGCCATGACAAAGACGGGCAGTTTCATGGACTTCCAGATCATGCCAAAGACTTCGCCAGGGTGACTCAGGTATTGGAAATAGAACTGGTTCGGTCTGGCGCTGTATTCGCCCATGTACCATAGGGTGGCGATTTCCAGATGCACAAAAAGTGTTCCTGCCAGTGTTAAATAGAGAACGATAATGGCGTTGCTGAATTTTCGAAGATTGTTTGGGACCAGTAGCGCCAGGCAAACAGGAACAAACATCACCATGCTGAGTAGGATGGTGTCTATACGCAGACCGATGGGCCATAGTTTGATGAATTCCCAGAATGAAAGCTCCGGTTGATAGACCAGTGCCAGTAGCAAGCGATTGGCTGCAAATAGGAATAGGGCCAGTAGGGTGAATTCAAACAGGGTTCGGAGTGGACCGAGCTTTTCGATGAAAGATTGTTCGTTCATATATTGTCGGCACCGCTCAGGATGGGTGGAGGCAAGCGCAAATCCACCCATAGCACAGGTAAATTATAGCGATATTGTGCTGCCGAAGTTCTCTTCATATCGCTTGGCAAATTCCTCTTTGGTGAATTGGTGATTTTGTGGCCCATGGTTTTCAATTTTGATAGCGCCCATTAGCGACGCGATACGTCCAGTCACTTCCCAGCCCAAATTATTGCTTAGCCCATACAACAAACCTGCCCGAAATGCATCGCCGCAGCCGGTTGGATCCGAAATTTCTGTGGGTTTGGCCGCAGGAATTTCGTACCGATGTTCTTTCACATAGATATGTGAGCCTTTTGCTCCCAGAGTAATGATGTAGGCATCGACATGTTCTGCCACTTCATGGGGAGATAAGCCGGTACGTTCCTGTATCAGCTGGGCCTCGTAATCGTTGGCCGCCACCCAGGTGGCCTGTTCTATAAATCGCTTCAGGTCACTCCCGTCGAACATGGGCAAGCCCTGACCGGGGTCGAAAATGAAGGGAATATTGTTTTCATAGAATTCCCTGGCGTGCTGAATCATGCCATCACGACCATCCGGTGAAACGATTCCTATCGCGATCTTTTCGTCTACATCATTGATGGAAAGTTCATGCGAAAAAGACATGGCACCGGGGTGGAACGCGGTGATTTGGTTATCATCCATGTCCGTGGTAATAAAGGCTTGACCGGTAAAGCTGTTATCAATCACTCTGATGTATTTTTGTTCTATGGCGCATTTCGTCATCCAGTCCCGGTAGGGGGTGAAATCTGTTCCTACTGAGGCCATGGGTAAGGGGTTTCCGCCCAATAGTTTTAGATTGTAGGCAATGTTTCCTGCACATCCGCCGAAATTTCGTCGCATCTCTGGCACCAGGAAAGAGACATTTATCATATGTGTCTTGTCTGGCAGGATATGATTTTTAAATTGGTCGTTGAAGACCATGATGGAGTCGAATGCATAAGAGCCACAAATCAGTGCGGACATAGATCCTCCCTTGGATACTACAAGATCGGTTTGACAATTTTAGAGAATTATAATGAGTCCCCAGACAAGCACAACGTTTGTTAGAGAGACAAACACGGCAGCAGAGCCTATATCTTTGGCGCGGCCAGATAACTCATGCTTTTCCAGACCAATTCTATCAACTACTGCCTCGATTCCGGAGTTTAAAAGCTCAACGATAAGTACGAGTAATACACTGCCTATCATCAAGGCAAGATTCACTTTATCATTGGTGATAAAAAAGGCGGCAGGGATCAGAATAAGCGACAACCAGAATTCCTGACGAAAGGCTTCTTCGTTCTGATAGCAGGCGACGAAACCCTTCCAGGAATATCCGGTTGCATTGATTATTCGCTTTAATCCTTTGTTTTCTTGATTAGCCATTTCCCTCGGCTTCGGCGTTCCATCGCAAGTCTAATTGTTTGGCTGCCCGCACTTCATCCAATCGTTTGACTGGCATGGTATAGGGTGCCCCTTTGAGAAACGCTGAATCCTTTTTGCCCTCTTGATCGATACGCTTCATGGCATCGACAAAGGCATCCAGGACGTCTTTGGTTTCGGTTTCGGTAGGCTCTATCAATAAACATTCCGGAACCAACAAAGGAAAATAGGTAGTGGGTGCGTGAAAACCCAGATCCAGCAGACGTTTGGCAAAATCCATGGCGGTGACACCATTTTCTTTGGCCTGACGCTTCACCGTGACAATGAATTCATGGGTGGCCCGTCGTTTGGGATAGGCCAGCTCGAACCCTGCTTCCTGCATACGCTTCATCAGGTAATTGGCGTTGAGGGTGGCAAAATCAGCAACACGCGTCATCCCTTCTTCCCCTAACAGGCAAGCATAGATATAGGCGCGCAGCATAATCCCGGCATTACCCATGAAGGCCGACAGGCGACCCATGGTTTGGGGTCTTTCGTTTTCATCCTGCAGTACGTAGCCATCGCCCGTTTTTGCGACAACGGGTACTGGAAGAAACGGCTCCAGACGAGCGGCTACACCCACCGGACCTGACCCTGGGCCACCGCCGCCGTGAGGTGTGGAAAACGTCTTGTGCAGATTCAAGTGAATGACGTCAAAACCCATATCGCCAGGACGCACTTTACCGAGTATGGCGTTGAGATTCGCTCCATCATAATAAAGCAAGCCGCCTGCTTTATGCACCATAGACGAGATTTCTTTAATGGTTCGCTCAAACACGCCCAAGGTGGACGGGTTGGTCAGCATCAGGCCCGCCGTTTTAGGGCCGATCTTACTGCGTAAGGCTTCGATGTCCACATCGCCATTATCATCGGTGGGGATCTCTTTCACGGTGTAACCACACATCGCGGCGGTGGCGGGATTGGTGCCGTGCGCCGCATCTGGAACCAGAATCTCGGTTCTTTCCGTATCTCCTCGGGAATCGTGATAGGCGCGTATCATGGCGACGCCGGCAAATTCCCCTTGAGCACCCGCCATCGGTGAAAGTGACACAGCATGCATGCCCGTCACACCTTTGAGCATTTCCTGGAGATCATACATGCAGGCGAGAAATCCTTGACCTAAACTCGCATCACTTTGTGGGTGCCTGGACAAAAATTCAGGACGCATCGCTAATGAGTTGCAGGCCCGGGGATTGTATTTCATGGTACAAGAGCCCAGTGGATAGAAATGCGTGTCGATGGAAAAGTTCTTTTGTGAAAGACGAGTGTAGTGGCGAACCGCCTGAAGTTCCGATACCTGGGGTAAGGCGGGCAGCGAATTGCGTAACCACTTACCGGGAATATTGGGAGACTCAATTTTCGCGTCTTTAGTTTGAGAACGGTTGACACGCGCAGCGCGTGACTCTTGTTGAATTAACATATCCTAATCTCTACTACTCTCTATTATTACTTAAGGGCAGCCAGTGCTGCATCATAATCGGGTTCATCGGCAATTTCGCCAACCAGCTGGGTGTGAAGCACGGTGTTGTCTGTGTCGAGTGCCACAACGGCACGTGTGGTTATGCCAGCTAGTGGGCCGTCTGTTAGTAGCACGCCATAGTCTTTGGCAAAATTGCGTGAACGCATCATCGATAGGGGAATAACGTTACCCAGTTTTTCCGCCCCGCAGAAGCGTCCTTGAGCAAAAGGAAGATCTCCTGAAACAACAAGAATGACTGTGTTGTTTAGGTTGTTCGCATGTTCGTTAAATTTTTTGGTTGATGTGGCGCAAGTTCCTGTATCGAGACTGGGTACGATGCTAATCAGTTTTTTCTTACCCGAAAAACTCTCCAGTGTATGATCAGCAAGATCACCATCAGTCAATTTGAAATCCGGTGCTTTGCTTCCCACTGCCGGTAACTCACCATTGGTGTTGCAGGGTTTTCCACCCAATGTAACAGTAGCCATTCTACTCTCCTTTTTAGATGTTTTAGATCGTTAACCGCTAAAGCAGAGACTTCATTGCGTTAGCATAAACAGAAATGTCTTCGGCTGTTTTGGTTTCCGTTGCGCAAATCAGCAAGGCATTTCCCAACTCAGGAAAATCACGGGACAAGTCCACGCCGCCTACAATATTTTGCTTGGCCAGTTCCTTGATCACTTCTTTGGAATCACGAGAAAGTTTGATCACGGCTTCATGAAAACGTGGGCGATCAAAAAGAACGTCAACCCCTCCAATAGAAGACAAGGCCTCGGTAGTCGCATTGAGGTTGGCATGGCTGGCCATGGCAGTCTGTTTCAAGCCTTCTGGACCCATGATAGACATATAAATGGTTGCAGCAGTCACCATCAGGCCCTGGTTGGTACAGATGTTCGAAGTGGCCTTGGAGCGTCTGATGTGCTGCTCTCGTGCTTGTAAAGTTAGGGTGAAACCTTCTTTGCCTTCCTGGTCTACCGTTCTACCCACAATGCGCCCTGGCATTTGTCTGACCAGATCCTGCTTGCAGCACAGAAAACCAAAATAGGGGCCGCCGGAAGCCAGTGGAATACCCAGTGGTTGGCCTTCACCGCAGCAGATATCCGCTCCGGAGTCGCCCCATTGTCCGGGTGGATTCAACAGGGCCAGGCTGGTGGGATTGACAACGGCAATCACCAGCGCATTGTGACTGTGCGCCCATTGCGTCAACTCATCTACATCTTCCAGGGTGCCGAAGAAATTCGGGGAGGCCACGACCAGTGCGGTGAAGTCACCCGGATCTTTCGGTAAGGACGCCACATTGGTGTGCCCGCCTTGCGGATCGTAGTCCAGAGTTTCTAATGTTATTCCCTGGTGCTTAACGATCGTTTGGGCTGTGGCCCGATACTTAGGGTGCACAGTTTTAGGAACAAGTATGCGTTTGCTCTTAGACTTTCGATTACCCCGC
>JAOUPJ010000203.1 GCA_029879945.1 Gammaproteobacteria bacterium | reverse complement strand
TACCCTGATCGATACAGTGGGCGATTTGATCATGCGCATAGTGTCTATTTTGATGCTTTAGCGTCCATTGGTATAGTTGGACTAATTGTTCTCCTCGGAACCCTATTTGCCTTACCGTTGAGATATTTTATCCAGAGATGGAAAGATGCAGCGAATTATTTCGCGCTGGCTGGAGTCTTGTTAGTTCTGTGTTATTTTGTTTTTGGGCTGACTGAGGCGTGGACATATCGAAATCCTTTTGTCAAAAGCTATTTGATTTTTTTTATATTGCTCATGTGCTGTCAACCTAGTGTAAAACATAAGGGCGGGGACTCTTTTAACAGTGATGCAGTCACAACCTAAGATCGAAGAGTTCGTTGAATGGGATACGCAAAATTGGAAAAAGGCGTTGGAATTTTGGAGTTCCTCTGTGGGAGGTACTCTAGAGGATAAAAAGGTTTTAGAGATCGGTTGTAACAATGGCGGAATTAGTTTATGGGCTGCAAATCAAGGGGCAACGGTGATTTGCTCTGATATTGTCGAGCCGACGCAAAAAGCGAAAGATCTACATGCGAAATATGGATTATCAAGTCGCATCTCCTATGAAGTGATTGACGCAACGAATATTCCCTATGAAAATTACTTCGACTTAGTGATTTTTAAGTCTGTTCTGGGTGGTATTGGCCGAGTGGGAGAAGAGCAAAAAAAGGTGTTGGTCGTTGAAAATATTCACAAGTGTCTGAAGTCATCCGGCATGGTTTTGTTTGCGGAGAATCTAAAGGGTTCTCTGATGCACCAAGTTTTTCGGAAATTGTTTGTTGGCTGGGGAAGTAGTTGGGGATATCCGCTAGTTCGTGAGATTTCGAATCTGTTTAGCGGTTTTTCTTCTTGTCAAATTTCAACGTATGGTTTTCTTGCTTGTTTTGGTAAAAGCGAGGCGATGAGGCGTTTCTTGTCATTTGCTGATAAGTTTGTATCACCTATCGTACCAGCCAATTCTAGATACATTGTTTTTGGCGTTGCGGTTAAATAGATAGCATATCTCATAAACTGAGGTGGGAGAAAAATTGAAGGTAATCGAGGAAAAAATTAAATTCGCAGTTGTTGGCTGTGGACGAATTGCTCAAAAACATTTTGAGGCGATCCAGGCGCATAGCGATAGCGCCCAATTGGTGGCGGTTTGTGATAATAGAGCGGCTCGTCTAAAAGAGATTCAAGACCAAATGGGAGGAGTTCCTGCGTTTGATAACCTCCACGAGCTATTGGAAAAATCTGATGCCCAAGTGGTTGTGCTGGCAACACCCAGTGGCTTACATCCTGAGCAGACTATTCTATGCGCCGATGCGGGACGCCATGTAATGACAGAAAAACCGATGGCAACACGGTGGAGGGATGGCCTCAGAATGGTGGAGGCGTGCGACAGAGCTGGCACAAGGCTGTTTGTGGTCAAGCAAAATCGCCGCAATGCTACATTGCAGCTATTAAAGCAAGCAATTCAACAAAAGCGATTTGGTCGTATTTACATGGTCAATATCAATGTGTTTTGGTCTAGGCCTCAAGAGTATTACAACGCTGACAGCTGGCGAGGTACGTGGGAATTTGATGGTGGCGCCCTCATGAATCAGGCTAGTCACTATGTAGATTTGTTGGACTGGCTCGTTGGTCCCATTGAAAGTGTTCAGGCCTATACTGGAACCCTTGCCCGAGATATTCAAGTGGAAGATACCGCAGTGATGAACATCAAGTGGCGTTCTGGTGCGCTAGGCTCAATGAATGTAACCATGCTGACCTATCCGAAAAACTTCGAGGGCTCTATTACGATCTTGGGTGAAAAGGGAACAGTTCGAGTAGGGGGCGTCGCGGTTAACGAAATTCAACATTGGGAGTTTAGTGAGAAATTGCCAGAGGATGATGCTATCGATAGCGCAAACTATGAGACTACTTCAGTCTACGGTTTTGGTCATCCTCTCTACTACGATAATGTAATAAAAACGCTTAGAGGCGAAGCAGTAGCGGAGACAGATGGGCGTGAAGGTCTAAGATCACTTGAAGTCCTCATCGCTGCGTATCTATCCGCACGAGATGGCAAGCGGGTTTCTCTACCCTTGGAATTCTAAATGGCGGCACAAATTCATGAAACAGCTATAGTCGACGAGGGCGCTCAAATTGGCGAAGGGACTCGTATATGGCACTGGGTACATATATCCAGTGGTGCTGAAATAGGCCGTGATTGCAGTTTTGGGCAAAACGTCTTCGTTGGTAACAAAGTTAGAATTGGAAATAACGTTAAAGTGCAGAACAATGTTTCCGTCTATGACGATGTGATGCTGGAAGACGATGTGTTTTGTGGGCCTAGCATGGTATTCACAAATGTCTATAATCCCAGGTCAGCGATATCAAGAAAGAACGAGTATAGGACTACGTTAGTGCAGAAAGGCGCTACATTAGGAGCCAATTGCACAATTGTTTGTGGTGTAACTATCGGAAAATATGCGTTCATTGGTGCAGGTTCAGTTGTAAATCGGGATGTTCCCGATTTTGCACTCATGGTTGGTGTGCCCGCTAGTCAAATAGGATGGATGAGCCGCTACGGCGAGCGTTTGGTTCTGCCTTTAGAAGGAAACGCGGAAACCGTTTGCCCTCATACAGGTGATCATTACTCTGTAAAAAATGGCCAATGTTATTATCATCAAAGAGAAACAGGGCTTTAGCGATGGAATTTATAGATTTAAAAACCCAATATAAGAGAATAGAAAGCGAGATCTCAAAGCGAGTGAGTGCAGTGCACGAACATGGTCGGTACATAATGGGTCCGGAAGTAACTGAGTTAGAAGAGCGCCTGGCAGATTATGTAGGCATTAAGCACTGTATTGGAGTGGCAAGCGGTACGGATGCGCTACTGATTGCAATGATGGCTTTGGAGATTGGTCACGGCGATGAAGTCATCACTACCCCGTTCAGCTTTATAGCGACAGCGGAAACCATTGCGCTGTTGGGAGCAAAACCTGTTTTTGTAGATATTGATCCGGACACCTACAATCTAGACCCGGCACTACTGGATGCTGCAATCACAACAAAAACGAAAGCAATTATGCCGGTTTCGCTATATGGGCAGTGCGCCAACTATGATGAAATTAATCGAATTGCGGCAACATATAGGCTACCTGTGATTGAAGACGGTGCTCAGAGTTTCGGCGCGAGCTATAAGGGAAAAAAATCCTGTGGACTGACTACAATTGGATGTACCAGTTTCTTCCCTTCAAAACCTCTAGGTTGCTATGGAGATGGTGGAGCCTGTTTTACGAACGATGACGAGCTCGCAACCGCAATGAAGCAGATCCGGGTGCATGGACAGGATAGACGTTATCACCATGCGCGAATTGGGATAAATGGGAGATTGGATACTGTTCAGGCTGCGATGATGCTGCCGAAGCTCGATATTTTTCCGGAGGAAGTAGAAGCAAGACAAAGAATAGGAGATCAATATTCCAGCTTGCTAAAAGATATCGTAAAGACTCCATTCATTGAGGAACACAACATCTCGGTCTATGCCCAATATACTATAGAGGTAGATAATCGTGAATTGGTACAGAAAACATTGTCGGAACTCGGAATACCCACCGCAGTACACTATCCAGTGCCCTTGAATCGGCAACCAGCGCTAAGTGAAACCGTTGTATTACCTATATCCGAAGAGAAGGCAAAAAGAGTAATGAGTTTGCCCATGCATCCTTATCTATCAGATGAGGATCAAAAATACGTAGCTAATGCTTTGTCTCAGGTGCTTGAAGCGCAATAGCATCAAGAATATGCATGAAGATATTGTTTTTCGCTAACGGAAAGAGCCCACACACAAAAAATTGGATAGAGGAAATAGCGGACCGAGGCGCAAAATGCTATCTGGTTACTGATCAATCTTGTGATTTGAAAAATACTGAAGTAATTCAGGTCAAAGGTGAAACAACTTTAAACCAGATTCTTGCTATTCCAGCAGTAAGAAAAATTACAAATAAGTTAAAACCGGATATTGTTCACTCTCACTATATAACTTCGTATGGACTGTGGGGTCGGGCTACTAGAAAGCATCCCTTTGTGATGACGCCTTGGGGTAGCGACATCCTCGTGACGCCAAATGAGGGAAAAACAATGCAGTACTATACCAAAGTTCTATTACAGGGTGCTGATCTGATCACGGTCAACACCGAACAGATATACGAAACGGTCCATGAATATGTCTCTTCCTCTCATATAGAGCGTATCCAGTGGGGAATAAATGTAGATAGTATCGAACAGCGAAAATTTAGAACAAACGGTTCCAGTATCAGTATTGCCAGTTTACGTTTTTGGGAGCCGATCTATCGAATCAGCAAAATTGTAGACGCATTTGATCTTCTAGTTAAAGACCTCAAAGAGCGTACCCTAACGTTGTATTTGTTGGGGGGAGGAAGTCAGGAGAAAGAGCTAAAGGAGCAAGTGAAAAGATTGAATCTAACTGAAAGAGTCAAGTTTGTTGGCTTTGTTCCAGCGGAAAGTCTCGGCTCGTTTTTGAGTGAAATGGATTTTTCAATCTCTCTTGCAAGGTCCGACGGGACGCCTGTGTCTATGTTGGAGTGTATGGCTCATGGTGTGGAAGTTATTGCCGCTGATTTGCCTTCTATTCGACACTGGGTGGGTGATGATAGGGGGACTTTGGTTGATGGAAATAATGTGGTTTCGGTATACAAAGGTCTTAAAGAGAGCATTCTAAATTCCCATGAAGGGAAGAATCGCGTCCTGCGAGCAAGGGAGTTTGTAGAAAAGTATGCAAATCGACAACTTGAGATGGATCGTATGTTTATGCTCTATGAAAGTCTCGTATTGAGAAGTGGCAGATGAAAATACTTACCGTTATAGGTGCTCGTCCGCAATTCGTTAAAGCGGCAGCTGTTTCACGTGCTATATCTACTATTAATGAAGAAACGAACTCAAGATTAAGTGAATTCATCGTGCATACTGGTCAGCACTATGACCAAAATATGTCAGATATATTTTTTGATCAAATGAAAATCCCTAAGCCGAATTTGAGTCTGGAAATTGGTGGATTGTCACATGGCGCGATGACAGGCCGTATGTTGGAAAATATTGAAGCCACCTTAAAGGAGCAGAATCCGGATCTTGTTTTGGTCTATGGCGATACTAACTCCACCTTGGCTGGAGCCTTGGCGGCAGTCAAACTACACATCCCGGTTGCCCACGTAGAGGCTGGATTGAGATCATTTAATCGTGCTATGCCAGAAGAAATAAATCGGGTTGTAACAGATCATGTTGCGAGTTGGCTATTTTGTCCCACTTCTACAGCGGTTGATAATTTAAAACAAGAAGGAATAGTGGCTGACGAGGAAAGGGGTATACGAGTTAGTAATGTTGGCGATGTCATGTTCGATACTGCTCTTTTTTACAAAAATTTGGCTGGTCCGTCTTCGTATCTGCAGAAAGTAGTGAGTGATATAGCCGAACGAGAGTTTGTCTTGGCGACTATTCATCGACAAGAGAACACTGATGACTCTGAAAAATTGTCTAATATTGTAAAGGCTTTGGTTGAAATAGGTTCTAATACCCCTATTGTTTTACCCTTGCATCCGCGCACAAAAAAAATTATTAGTGAGCAGAATCTGGTTCTTGATGGAATACATGTCGTAGAACCACTAGGGTATTTTGATATGATCTATCTGCTGGAGCGTTGTAAAGGTGTTATGACGGATAGCGGTGGATTACAGAAAGAGGCGTATTTCTTTAAAAAGCCTTGTGTAACGCTTCGTGAACAAACTGAATGGGTAGAACTGGTTGACAATGGTTTTAATAGACTGGCTGGATCGGACAGAGAATTAATTGTGGCTGCTTTCGATTGGATGTCAATGTGTAAACTTGACTATAGTAAGAGACTTTATGGAGATGGGAATGCTTCTCACAAAATAGTTTCTGAATTATTGGGCTTGCATTGAAATCTATTTTACTAATTAATCATTATGCTGGAAGCCCAGTACACGGTATGGAATACCGGCCATACTATCTGGCGCGAGCATGGGTTAAAAATGGTTATAAAGTGAAGATAGTCGCTGCATCAGTTTCTCACGTGCGCTCGGTGCAGCCTGAGATAGAAGGGGAATATAGGGAAGAAACGATAGATGGTATCGAATATCTTTGGTTTAAAACCCCGGCTTATTCTTCAAATGGTGCCAAGCGTTTTGTAAACATGCTTGCCTTTATCCGGCAGCTAAACAAATTGTCAAACAAAATCGTTCAGGAAGTTCGGCCTGACGTAGTTATAGCATCTTCTACTTACCCATTGGACATTTATCCTGCCGCAAAAATAGCAAAAAAGTCTCATGCCAAATTGATTTTTGAGGTTCATGATCTCTGGCCACTTTCACCAATGGAGCTTGGTGGAATGTCAAAATGGCATCCCTTTATTATGATAATGCAAATGGCTGAAAACTATGCCTATAAGAATTCTGATTTAGTGGTTTCTATGCTTCCTAACGCTTTGGCGCATATGGAGTCACATGGATTGGTTAAAGAACGATATTCTTGTATTCCTAATGGTATAGCTGTGGATGAATGGAAAAAAGATAGTGAACAACTGCCTGAAGAATTAGATCAAATTATTTCCAGAAAAAAGGAAAAGGGGTATTTTCTAGTTGGATACGCCGGGGCGCACGGTGTTGCAAACGCACTTGATAATGTTCTGGAGGCTGCGCTTTTACTTCGTGGTCAAAAAGTAATGTTTGTTTTAATTGGGCATGGGCCTGAAAA
>JAOUPJ010000202.1 GCA_029879945.1 Gammaproteobacteria bacterium | reverse complement strand
ACCTTCCCTATCCCCATCAACTATCGATTACACAAAAAGGGGGATAAGTGGTTGGTCTATGATGTCACCATCGACGAAATCAGTCTGATTGCAAATTATCGCACCTCTTTTGCCAACGAGATTCGCAAAACAAACATTGATAAACTCATTTCTCAATTAGAAAAGAAAAACCTGGAAGCCAAAGGCGGGTAGCTCTTGTCAGAAGCAAAAGTAGAATTGACGTATGAAGGCGACAGGGTAGTGCTGAGCGGGCCCCTTACCTTCGATACGGTTTCCAGTTTATCCCGTGAAGTGAATCTGTTTCAGAATTCGGGTTCATCGGTGACGGTGGATTTTGCTGGGGTGAGTCGTGCCGATAGCGCCGCATTGGCCTTATTACTTGATTGGATGCGGCAGGCCAGCGCCAAAGGGCGTCGGGTCGAGTTTTCCAATCTTCCTGAAAATATGCTGGCCTTGGCCAAGGTGTCGGGTATCGACGAGCTGCTGCCATTGCGTTCATCGAATTAGTCTTGCATCTAATTCGTCCTATTTGGACTGTGTTTGTTATAATGGGGTCTCACGATCTGTGGCGCTGAATTGGTTCGGGTTATGGCTGAAGAAAGTATTAAGTATCTGATTGAAAAAGGCATTCCTGATTCTCAGGTGATGATGGACGGTGACGGCTGCAATGCTGCAGTGGTCGTAGTGAGTTCATCGTTTGAAGGAAAATCCTTGTTGGAACAACAACGTATGGTTTATGCTACGCTCGGTAATCGAATTGCCGATGGGACTATCCATGCGCTGTCCATCAAGTCCTACACGCCCTCCCAATGGGAGGCCAGTCAACATCATCAATAGCTTTGTATCAGCAGAACATGATGATTTTCTTGTGAATTAATTAGTAGAAGCGAAAGTTCAGTACCACCATGGATAAACTAATCATTACCGGCGGAACCCGCCTTGAAGGTGAGATCGATATTTCAGGCGCTAAGAATGCTGCCTTGCCTATTTTGGCGGCAACATTATTGGCGGATTCCCCGATGGTCATTTCCAATGTTCCACATCTACACGATGTAACGACCACGATGGAGTTGCTTGGCCGCATGGGTGTACAGCTCATGGTGGATGAGAAGCTGAATATTGAGGTAGACCCCACTACGATCTCCAGTTTTTATGCGCCCTACGAGTTGGTTAAGACCATGCGAGCGTCTATTCTCGTGCTGGGTCCTCTCCTTGCGCGCTACGGACGTGCCGAAGTATCGTTGCCTGGCGGTTGCGCCATTGGTTCAAGGCCAGTGAATCTGCACATAAAAGGCCTACAGGAACTGGGGGCAGATATCACCGTTGAAGGTGGGTATATTCGAGCTAGCTGTGATCGCCTCAAAGGGGCCACCATCTATTTAGATGTGGTCACCGTTACCGGCACCGAAAACCTGATGATGGCCGCCACTCTGGCCGAGGGGACTACCGTCCTTGAAAATGCCGCGCGCGAACCGGAAGTCATTGACCTGGCGAATTGTCTGAATAAGATGGGGGCCAAGATCACCGGCGCTGGCACGGAGACCATCACCATAGAAGGGGTGGACAGGCTTACCGGGATCGAACATATTATCCTCCCCGATCGTATTGAAACGGGTACTTACTTGGTGGGCGCGGCCATCTCGGGCGGTAAAATCAAGCTCCGCAAGACCAAGCCCAGCCTGCTTGAGTCGGTGCTCAGTAAATTGCGCGAAACAGGTGCCTCGATCCAAACTGGAGAAGATTGGGTAGAGCTGGACATGAGAAATCGTCGGCCTAAGGCGGTGGACTTACACACTAGCCCTTACCCCGCATTTCCCACCGATATGCAGGCCCAGTTTGTGGCACTGAATTCGATAGCGGATGGCATGGCGACTATCACCGAAACGGTTTTCGAAAATCGCTTTATGCATGTGCAGGAACTGCAGCGTATGGGTGCCAATATTCGTTTAGAGGGCAACACCGCAATTACCAATGGAGTCGCTCAGCTAACGGGCGCACCCGTAATGGCTACCGATTTGCGTGCTTCTGCGAGCCTAGTTCTGGCGGGTCTCATGGCCGAAGGGGATACGGTAATAGAAAGGATTTACCATATAGATAGAGGATACGAGCGCATAGAGGAGAAACTATCGCAGCTTGGCGCGAGGATACGTCGCGTCCCCAGTTAATGGTAAACAACATGCAATTGCAGCAAACACTCACCATTGCCTTGTCCAAGGGCCGTATATACAAAGAAACTGTGCCCTTGTTGGCGCAAGCCGGTATCGAGCCCCTCGATGATCCGGAAAAGAGCCGAAAACTGATTCTGGATACCAATCGCCCTGAGGTGAAGATCGTTATTCTTCGCGCCTCGGATGTGCCGACCTATGTCGAGTATGGCGCAGCCGATGTGGGGGTTTCTGGTAAGGATGTGCTCATGGAGCACGGCGGGGATGGTGTCTATGAACCATTGGACCTGCGCATTGCCCAATGTAAATTGATGGTGGCCGGTGCTCCTGATTTTGCCAGCAAGTCGGGTCGAAAGCGGATTGCCACCAAATTCGTCAATTGCGCGCGCCGCTATTTTGAAGCCAAGGGTGAGCAAGTCGAAATCATTAAACTGTATGGCTCCATGGAACTGGCGCCATTGGTAGGGTTGGCCGACGGCATCGTCGATCTGGTCGATACCGGCAATACCCTGCGCGCCAACGGACTGGAGCCACTGGAACATATCGCAGACATTAGCTCGCGATTGATTGTTAACAAGGCGGCAATGAAGGTTAAAAACGCCGCCATAAAGACCTTTGTCAGCCACATGGAAAAAGCCGTGGCCAGATTACACGATAAAGACAAGGTCAGTTCATAAGGTGGGGAAGCCATGGTTGAAATTACCCGATTAGATTCACAAAGCAGTGATTTTTGGCAATCGCTGGATAAGCTCCTGGCCTGGGAGAGTGTTTCCGACGAGAACGTGCAGTCCACAGTCAATCAGATTATTCACGATGTGAGAGAGCGCGGTGACGCGGCGCTGATTGAATACACCAATCGCTTTGATCGACTGGATCTGACTGCGCCTGAGCAATTGGAAATACCGTTAGCCAAACTCAAGGCATCCTTCGATTCGCTAAGCGCAGATATGCAGCAGGTGCTAAAGAAAGCGGCAAAACGCATAGACGACTATCACCAGCACCAAAAACAGGATTCCTGGAGCTACACCGAAGACGACGGCACATTACTCGGTCAGCAGGTCACGCCTTTAGCACGAGTGGGTCTTTATGTCCCCGGTGGCAAGGCCGCCTATCCTTCCTCGGTGTTGATGAGTGCCATCCCGGCCAAAGTGGCGGGTGTGGAAGAACTGATCATGGTCGTGCCCACTCCCGATGGGCATGTGAATGACCTGGTCATGGCGGCCGCCTATATCGGTGGCGTGAGTCGTGTCTTTTGTATCGGGGGTGCCCAAGCCGTTGCTGCTTTGGCCTATGGCACGGAAAGCGTCCCCCAGGTAGACAAGATCGTCGGCCCGGGCAATATCTATGTCGCCACCGCCAAACGTGCCATTTTCGGCGCGGCCGGTATAGACATGATTGCGGGTCCATCCGAAATATTGGTGGTCTGCGATGGCAAGACGGATCCCGATTGGATCGCCATGGACCTGTTCTCTCAAGCCGAACACGACGAAGACGCCCAATCCATTTTGATTTGTCCTGACGCCGATTACATTGAAAAAGTCGTTGCCAGTATTGAAAGGCAACTGCCTACCATGGAGCGAGAAAAGATCATCCGCGCCTCGTTCAAACATCGCGGTGCCTTGATTAAGGTGGCCGATATGGACGAAGTGGTGAAGATTGTCGACTATGTGGCCCCTGAGCATCTGGAGCTTTCCATCGATAATCCTATGGACGTGGCCAAACAGATCCGCAACGCCGGTGCCATTTTTATGGGTCGTTATACCGCTGAGGTGTTAGGTGACTACTGCGCGGGCCCCAGTCATGTCTTGCCAACATCGCGCACCGCGCGTTTTAGCTCGGCCTTGGGGGTTCCCGATTTCCAAACACGCACCAGTCTCATCATGTGCTCAGCCGAAGGCGCGGCCGAAATGGGTAAGATTGCCTCACCCTTTGCGCGTGGTGAAGGGCTCACCTCACACGCGCGTTCTGCAGAGTATCGCATGGGAGACAAGGATTCCTAGCCATGATAGACCAGGCCATTCAACGCTGGATCAGGGCTGAAGTTCGTCAACAAAAGGCCTATCACGTGCCCTCATCGGCCGGGCTGATAAAACTGGATGCCATGGAAAGTCCATACACTTGGGATGAGTCACTGGTAAAGGACTGGCTTACGCAGCTATCAGCGGTGCACCTCAATCGTTATCCCGAAGCCGATGCCTATTCCCTGCGTGCACGCTTGCGCGAAGTATTTCACGTGCCAAACGGCCTGGAAATTCTGCTTGGTAATGGCTCGGATGAATTAATACAAATCTTGATGATGGCCGTGGCCAAGCCGGGTGTTTCAGTGTTAGCGCCCGAGCCTACGTTTGTGATGTATCGAACTATTGCCTCGTGGCTAGGGATCGAGTTTATCGGTGTACCCCTGAAAGAAGATTTCGCGCTAGATCGCGATGCCATGCTGGCTGCGATTGAACAAAAAGATCCGGCACTGATTTTTATCTCCTATCCCAACAACCCAACCGGGAATCTTTTTGATCCGCAGGATATAGATGCCATTATCGAAAAGGCCAACGGCATAGTCGTTATTGACGAAGCCTACCAGGCCTTCGCCAATGATAGCTATTTGGCAAAGTTGCAACAAGCGACTAATGTTTTATTGATGCGCACGGTTTCAAAAATGGGTCTGGCTGGGCTGAGGCTGGGTTATCTGGTCGGTGCTCCACAATGGATAGAAGAATTCAACAAGATTCGTTTGCCCTACAATATCAACACACTCACGCAAAAGAGTGCTGAGTTTGCGCTCAGACACAAAGCCATGTTCGATGCGCAGGCCAAGTCTATTGTAGAAGAGCGAACTCGGGTAATGGTCGCGCTGCAAGAAATTGGCAGTTTGCACGTCTATCCTTCACAAGCGAACTTTATTCTGTTTCGCGCCAGGCAAGGAAGGGCTACGCAAATATTCGAACAGCTATTGGCAAAGGGTATATTGATAAAAAATCTCAGCGCCAATGGTGGAAAACTGGCTGACTGTTTACGAGTCACAATTGGAACAACAGAAGAAAACAACGCCTTCTTAAAGGCGCTAACTGAAATTATTAAGGCATAGACATGACCTCACGCAAAGCACAAGTCTCACGTGATACCTTGGAAACCCAGATCAATGTAAGCATCGATTTGGATGGAACAGGTAAGTCCAAGTTTGACACCGGCATACCTTTTCTGGAGCACATGCTGGATCAGGTCGCACGTCACGGCTTGGTTGATCTGGATATTGTTGCCAAAGGGGACTTGCACATCGATGCCCACCACACCGTGGAAGACACCGGCATCACCTTGGGTCAGGCCTTTGCCAAAGCCCTGGGCGATAAAAAAGGCATACGTCGTTATGGCCACGCCTATGTGCCATTGGATGAATCCTTGTCACGCGTGGTGATCGATTTTTCCGGCCGTCCGGGTTTGGAATATCACGTTAAATTTCCACGCGCCAGTATCGGTGGGTTTGATGTGGACTTGTTCCTGGAGTTTTTTCAGGGATTCGTTAATCACGCCCAGGTGACCTTGCACATCGACAATATTCGCGGAAGCAATGCGCACCATATCGCTGAAACCATATTTAAGGCCTTCGGACGTGCCCTGCGTAACGCCATCGAACACGATCCGCGTATGCAGAATGTTATTCCCTCCACTAAAGGTAGTTTGACAGGGTGAGCACACAACGTCTTGCGATTGTCGATTATGGAATGGGGAACATACACTCCGTGCATAAGGCATTGGAGCGTGTGTCGGAAAACACCGATGTGATTATCACGGATGACCCACAGCAGATTCTGTCTGCCGACCGAGTCATGTTTCCGGGTGTGGGCGCGATACGTGATTGTATCGCCGGCCTGAAATCGCGTGGCCTGGATGAGGCCTTGCTCGAATTTGTTAAAACAGGCAAGCCCCTGTTGGCGATTTGTATTGGCCTGCAGGCCCTGATGCGTCATAGTGATGAAAACGGGGGCGTGGAATGTCTGGGTGTGTTTCCGGGAGACGTACACGGCTTCTCTCAACGTTTTGCTGACGCGGGCCTGTACCACGAGCTAAAGGTGCCGCACATGGGCTGGAGTTGCGTGGAACAGATGCAGGCGCATCCCCTGTGGGAAGGCATACCCCAGAATGCACGCTTTTATTTCGTACATAGTTTTTTTGCTGAATTGGATGAAGACAGTGCCCTGGCAGGAGAAACGGTTTATGGAATTCCGTTTGTAGCATCTGTCACTAAAGGCAATGTGTTTGCGACACAGTTTCACCCCGAAAAGAGCCAACGCTGGGGCCTGCAACTGTTGTCAAATTTTAGTAAGTGGAATGTTTAGGCATTAGTTAAGAGTAAAAAGAATGTTAGTCATACCCGCAATTGATCTAAAAGGTGGTAAGTGTGTGCGCTTGCTTCAAGGTGATATGGAGCAGAGCACGGTTTATGGTGATGACCCGGTGGCCATGGCAGGGCGTTGGGTAGAAGCCGGTGCGCGTCGTCTACATCTGGTTGATCTGGATGGCGCGGTGAAAGGGCGTCCCATGAATGGTGAAGCAATCAAGGCCATTGCCGAAGCCTATCCGGATGTTCCCATCCAGGTTGGGGGCGGTATACGTGATGAGGACACCGTCCAAGCCTATCTGGACATGGGCGTGCAATATG
>JAOUPJ010000201.1 GCA_029879945.1 Gammaproteobacteria bacterium | reverse complement strand
GACGACGTATTTAACTAGTCGTTTAGTCGCTTTCTAAGAAATAGGCCGCTGAGGGAAACCCTGGCGGCCTTTTCTTTTATAGAGATATTTGCTTCGAATTTTGGTATGATTTGGCGCTCACAATTCCGTCGATATAAGGTATGAGTTCCAATTACTATGTTTAGACTCATTAAAAAATTCTTTATATTTTCAGTGGCTTCTATTGCCAGTTCTATTAGTTTCCTCGCCTGGGCGGAAGAGCAGTCAAATGAAGTGTTTGGCATCGATATGAGTATCGAGGGCCTCAGGTCCCAGGCCTTTAGTAACTATATATTCATATTTCTGATTTTGTCTTTGATCCTTTTTTCTTACATTATCTACCTCTATTTGCCTAAAAAAGAAAAGCTAAAAACAGGCGAGAAAATAATGTTTGGGTCAATCATTATGGGCGTCATTTTGGCTGTAATAATAGGGTATGTTCAGCTAATCGAAGGTTATTTACTTTAAAGTATTCCTCTTTACAGGAGAGTTTTATGTCCGAATTTTTTCAAAATCTTCCAGATGGCTGGACAATCTATTTGTGGCTCGTAGTCGCGGCCATGATTTTAATCGCCGCAGGATTTGCTTTACGATGGGCAGCAAAAAACAAACAATTTGACGAAGATATCAAGTACGTTATTTTTGACGAAAAAGACAAAGAAAAGATGACTTCCGAAGATTATGAAAAATATAAGGAAGTTATGAAAGAACAGGAAGAGCTGAGAGTAGATTACCTTAAACAGAAGGCGGCGGAAAAAGCTAAGCAAAATGCGAAAAGGTGAAAAAGTTATTCTAGGTATTATGGCCGTCGGCGTCCTGATTTTGGGTGGGATTAAGGTTAAAGGTATCGTTTCTCAGGATGAGGCGGACCCAGGGATCCCCTTCTTTAGTACCGCAGATACGGAATTAACAAATAAAGCCGCCAAACTTCTGCATGACCATAAATGTAAATCGTGTCATTTTCTTTGGGGAACTAGGGAATTGACTCAAGCCGTGCCGGCGCCGCCATTAGACGGAGAAGGTTCGTTTAGAAGTAGAGAATGGTTGTATAACTATTTTTCAGCAAAAGTACCTCAAGATATTTTGCCGACGCGGTTGAAAGTACAATACAGACAACCGTCTTTTGCCGACCTTCCCGAAGAAGACAGAAATGTTTTGGCTGACTACATGTCTTCTCTCAAAGTTGAAGAATGGTATTTCGAGGAAACAAAAAAGAGACGCTATGAAAAGCTAACAGGTAAAGATTACGTAAAGACCGATGAATAACCAGTTAAAATATAAATTGCAAGAAATTCTATGGGGCTCTATGTCCATACTCGCAGGTGCAGCTGTGGTGTATATAGGGCAACACATGCTCCTGGGTGTTAGGTTCGAGCTATTTTATGGGATTTCTACTTTCAACCTTGCATGGATAACCAGCCTGTTTTTCATTCCTTTTTTAGGAGGGATAGTTGTATCTCTGGTTTACGGGCTTGGCGGAAAGATTCTCTCTCACTTCTCTCCTCTGCTCATTTTGATACCAGATTATTTGGAAGTTAAAGACGCAATCTTGCCAGAGGGAGTCAATGTTCTACCCTTTGGTTATTGGTTTCTACTTGTCATAGTCGCTATGGAGTTTTGTGCCTTAGGGGGAATTGTTGGTGAGGTACTGACAAAGAAAACGTACGGTAGAAGTCCGAAACAAAAATTCCACGTGAAGTATGCAAACAATAATGACTCAGATATAAAAGAAGAGTCTATTCAGACTCAGTCTTTAGGTGATGGTGAACAGAAATGAATGAGAGAACAGCCAAAATCAGAGGGCCAGCTGATCAAACTCAAATATATATTCGAAAACGCTTTCTCGGCGCGACTTTCGTAACCTGTGTCGTACTTTCAATCGTTTTCGGGACGGTGCACGTGCTCGAGCTTGGGAACAACCGAATGCTGCAGATGCGTGAAAAAGCCGCCTATGATTTGAGTGAGATGGACAATAAGGTGCGAGCAGCCGGAGAAGATCTCTATCGGACTGACGAGCATGAAAGGCGAATCACTCACAACGTTACTTACACCTCGGATGAAGCTGATGGTCTTCTTTCTCTGAATGAATGGAAGAAAGTAGAAGAGCGTGTGTTGATACCGGCTGGATCGTTTACTATGGGAACGGATAGTCTAAAATCGGATGCCCACAACAGACCTGCGCATCAAGTGTATTTGGATGCCTACGAAATTGATAAGTACCCTGTTACAAACGCTCAATATGCGCGATTCGTAGCCGCGACAAACTACCGGCCCCCTATTAATTGGCCCCAAGGTAAAATTCCTCCTGGAAAAGAATTACATCCAGTGACTATGGTTGCATGGACGGACGCCACGGCATACGCGAAATGGGCGGGCAAGAGGCTACCTAGTGAGGCAGAGTGGGAGAAAGCGGCACGTGGTGGTGAAGATGATAGACGCTGGCCGTGGGGCGACGTTATGGACCCGACCAAGCTTAATACCTATTACACTGTAGGAAATACAACTCCAATAGGGTCATTTCCAAAAGGTATAAGTCCATACGGTGTTCACGATCTATCTGGTAATGTCCAGGAATGGGTAGAGAACGATTTTCTTCCTTATAAAGGATCAAGTGCATCAGAAGAGATATTTAAAGGTAAAATTGCTGTTGCTTCAACTGATCGCAAAAGCGCGAGTAAAAAGGTTGCTGATTTTGTCGAAACTGATGAGCGATACAAGGTCATGAGGGGCGGTTCATGGAAAAGTGATCCTTTTTCTACTTCCGTTTTTCATAGAAATTTTTCTATGCCAAATTTCACCTCTGATTTTTTTGGATTTAGAACCGTGAAAGATATTAAAAAATCGCACGCTAGTGCAAAGTGAGGAGGTTTTTGTGAAATCTGCTACAAAAAACATCTTATTAGGGCTTTTTCTGTTTCTTCAAGTGAGCCCTGCATTTGCCGCAGACAGTTACCGCTGGCTTCATGTTACTATTGATACGCCTTGGGCAATATTTGTTTTTCTCCTTCCAATGGTTTTATTCCCTGCAGTGCTAATGGCAATTCTGTACTGGCGTGTTGCTGTCAAACGAGCTGCGCAACTTAAAGAAAAGGGCAAACTGGATACAGTAAATTCTCCAGATCCTTTTTAAATCGAGTTTTCTGCTAAGGAGAGGTTTTTAAATGAGACTCAGTCGTTTCGGCGTGCTTATCGCTTTTGTTGTTTTGTCGCTGATGCTATTAAGCTTCCCTACATTCGCCAATGAAAGTAGTGATGTTTTAAAAGGCTTTAATGAAGCCGCTGCCGCTAGCTCGATTGAATCCTTTGACGTCATAAAAAAGCAGCACAAGATACTTTTTTATATGGGTATCGCTCTTCTCGTTTTGATCTTCATCACTGCTTCGTTGGGCGTTTCTATGGCATTTTTCGCCAAACAAGTATTCGTTCATCATATGATTTTTGCAGGTATGACTGTCTTTTTATCTATTGCGCACGCGGTGGTAGCGGTAGTTTGGTTTAATCCATTCCGTTAACTCCACTAATGCTCAGATTTTCCAGTTTATCGTCTGCTAATCGTCTACTTTTAGCCCTCTATTTTATTTCTGGCTTTAGCGCTTTGGCTTTCGAAGTGCTTTGGGCACGATCTTTGACCCAGCTTTTTGGATCTAGTGTTTTTAGCGTTTCAATCACGGTGTCTGCGTTTTTAGCAGGCTTGGGTTTGGGTTCATATGTTGGCAGAACGAGATTTTTGTTAAAACACAACCCAATTTTAGTGTATGGGGTGGTAGAAATCTTTGTCGGTGTTTACGCGCTTGCTCTTTCATTTTTACTTTCAAGCATAGATTCCTTTTCAACAGAGTTGATGGTAGGTATATCGAATTCAATTTTGTATTTAGTTCAGTTTGTATTTATTTTCTTTTTGTTGTCCGTTCCAGCTTTTGCTATGGGTTTAGGTTTTCCTGCTGTTCTGCGTCAGTTTTCCGGGTCTAATACCTCCGTTGGCTTGATTTACGGCTTAAATACTCTGGGTGGTGTCTTTGGGGCCCTGTGTCCGCTACTCATTCTTCCCGTGTTTGGCTGGAAGACTTCAAACTTAGTTTTGGGTCTTGCAGCAATTTTGGTAGGTTTGGGGGCGCTATTTCTGTCTCGTAATGTAATGCGCGCCAATCAAACAGCTGCCGTGCCCTCGCCTACATCAAAATACCCCAGGAATGTCTTGTTCATGTACGCGCTCGTAGGATTTGGTGTTATTTCCTTGGAAATTATTTGGACCCGATTATTCGGTATGGTTTTGCTCCGAACTGAATATGTAATGGCCATAATCCTCGCTTCAATTTTGCTTGGAATTGCTATGGGGAGTTTTGTTTCTAAACTATTTAGCAACAAAAACGCAATTCCAATAATTTGTATAGGAATCGTTTCTTATGCTTATCTTGTAACGCTAATTTTTCCCAGTGCTTCATACTTAATTGAATCGCAAAAATTTGCTGGTCTATATTCTGCCTTATTGCAGCAGGGTGTTTTGGTGCTTCTGTTGACTTTGCCTTGTACTATTGGATTCGGTGCGCTATTTCCACTTCTAAGCTCTTTGTATGGGGATAATCCTCACGCCGAATCGCCCCGTTTGTATGCGTCAAATTCTCTTGGTTCAGCTATCGGAGGCCTAGTAACGGGTTTTGTTTTGATTCCCGTACTTGGTGTTTCTGCATCAATTGTTGTAGCGGGATTGTGTTTTTCAGCTTTTAGCTTGTTTATATCAAGAAATGTCTATTCATATGGTGCGCTATGTGTCGCGCTTTTGGGTGGGATATTTGTGGGTAAGGACTTCGGTGTTTCGGATTTGCTCCCTATTAGTATGAAAAATTCTGAAACAGTCTTTGCCAGAGAAACTGCATTGGGTACTACGCATGTGGTGTCAGATAGTATAGGTGACCGTCTTCTTCTTGGAGATCTGCAACGTATGGATGCAAGTAGTGAATACACTGCTGTGCAAGTCCAAAAAAACCAATCAAGATTGCCTTATATTCTGAATCCTGGCGCTAAAGAGATATTGTTTTTAGGGGTAGGTACAGGAATCAGTATTTCCGGGATTAGTAAGCTACCCCATATTTCAATTGATGCAGTTGAGCTTTCAAAAGGTGCTTTAGAAGCAACAAAGAACTATTTTTCTGAAGTAAACGATAATGTGGGAGAAAAAGCCCGGCTATTCCTGGAGGATGGCAGGCGCTTTTTGAAAAGAAGCCAAAAGACTTACGATATTATCGTTGGAGACTTGTTTCATCCGGACCTGATTGGTAGAGGAGACTTGCTTTCTATTCAAAGCTTTCAACAGGCCAAAAAGAAATTGAGCTCAAACGGTGTCTTTGTACAGTGGATAGCGCTAAACCAATTTGACGAATACAGTTTTAGAGTGATCGAAAACACGTTTGCTTCGGTATTTGAACACGGATATATATTTGTCGATGGTTTTAGGGTGGCTTTGGTTGGTAAAAATGAACAGCTAAATTTGGCGGCTGTATTCAAGATATTCGAAAAGTTGGATGATTCCCAGAAAGACTATATAAGTGGTGGAGAAGGGATAGAGACTTGGTTCAGTCGCTACTGGAGAAAGGTGAAGCGCGATTCACGGCTACCCGTTCAGGACCTATGGTCTCCCGTGGTCGAGTTTGCTCTACCACGAATTCGATTTAAGCAAGAAGAAAATTTTAGGAATCTGACCCTTGCACTGCTACGTTCAAGAGATAGCTTTGAGACATATATTAAGGATTTATTTCAGCTCCCTATCAAAAGTCCCATGTCACTTGAGAACGCCTATAAGGCTTCCAGCCTAAATATGGCGCTGTGGCTGGCTGAATCAGGTGGCAAGATGGAAGAATCCCAGCGTATGGTTCAACTTGCCTATGGCTTAAATCCACTTGATAGGTGGTCGGGCTTTGCGTTGGCCGATCGCCTGTACGGCTCTCAGTCTGCGGCTACGGAGGCGGGCTATTCAAAGGAACAGGCTCTGGCAAAGGTCTTATCCATCCGTCCTGACCACGTTGAAGCCCTTGAAGACCTTTTGGCTCTATATCGTGAAGGCGGTAATCAGGCAGAGGCTCAGGAGATCGTTGCTAGGCTAAGACGTTTAAATCCATATAGAACCTATGACAATTAACGGGCACAAAAAAACCCGGAAAACCGGGTTTTTTGCTAGTTAGGCATCGAACTGATTACTTCTTGGCATTTCTACGTTTTAGAACGTCTTGGAATGCCCAGTCAGACATCATGTATGCACCAACGATTAGAAATCCGAATACGGAAATTGGTACAAGTACGTTTATTCCTAGTTCTGTTACCATTTAGATCCCCTCCGTTTATGGCGTTTTATAGAGACTCCCAGAGCTGTCAGAGAACTATATCTGACTTAAATTCTAAATACAAGGTCTAAAGTGCCTTTTGCCAGCCGTTATGGTACATTTATCCACCATGGATGCAAACGAAAATTTAGCGAAAATACCTGTCCAAGTATATACACCAACAAGGAAGAACACCCTGAAATGGGGGCGTACTTTTTCTCAGTTGGGTATACTGGTTGCTTTAATCCTGATTCCAGCACTAGGGATTTTTCGTATCGATCTTTCTGCTGGCTTTGTAATACTTGACAGGCAGGTTTGGTTTTCTGATTTTTTGCTGGTTTTTGGGTTTTGGCTTTCAGCGGCCTGTACGCTGATTCTCATGTATTCTAGCGTGGGAACGGCTTTTTGCGGCTGGGTGTGCCCCCAAAATACCTTATCTAGCCTGGCGAACAAATGGACCTTCAACGCGTTCGGTAAACGAGCGGTTATCGAC
>JAOUPJ010000199.1 GCA_029879945.1 Gammaproteobacteria bacterium | reverse complement strand
AATTGGCGTTGTGGCTCAGATTCCCAATTTCAATCGATTGTTGAAAAAGCATGATATTGATTATGAAATGATGACTGCTGGAGAATACAAAAGAACCTTAACAGTCTTCGGTGAAAACACGGACAAGGCCCGTGCAAAGTTTCAGGAAGAGATAGAAGACATCCATGTGTTATTTAAGGAGTTTGTTAAAACCAATCGTGATGTCGTGGATATTGAGGCAGTGGGCACGGGAGAATTCTGGTTTGGGAAGCGGGCCTTGGAGCATAAATTAATAGATGAGCTCAAGACTAGTGATG
This sequence comes from Gammaproteobacteria bacterium, assembly GCA_029879945.1. GTDB lineage: Bacteria > Pseudomonadota > Gammaproteobacteria > S012-40 > S012-40 > JAOUPJ01. The sequence goes on along the minus strand of JAOUPJ010000199.1, from coordinate 6,585 downwards.
ATTACCTTTTTGAGCAGAGCAAAAGCGCCGATATTTTTGAAATTAGCTATAGGGAACATAAGGACATGCGCAAGCGCATCGGGCAGTTTGTGCAGTCTCTGGTGGAGGGGCGTTTTTAGAATTTTTCATTTCACCCCCGAAGAACCGGGGTCTGCGTGGTTCAATAATCTATTCGAGCCTTGAATAAGGTGCGTTATTTTATCATTAGTCTAAATAGAACGTCATAAATAACTTCATTAAAATAAATGATTATTAAAAATCTCTATCTCGTCGATAACAGTTAGATACGTATGAAACCAGGCGGGGTCCTGGTAGTGTTTACAAGGAGATAGAGCCATTTTTAGTCTCAGTCGTTATTATTCGATCGCGAGTTTGATTGGTATTGCTGTTGTGCTCGTTACCTTGTCTGTGTACTTGCAGCACGAAGCGAATACCTTGCTAGTCGAGCAACAATCTCGCTCCAATGTAGATCTCACTCAGAGTTTTTCAAATTCATTGTGGACGGAATTTCGCCCGTATGTGAAATTCTCGGAGAATCTTGGTCCTGAGGAATTGAAAAAACGATCTGAGGTGCATCGATTTTCTGCTGTGATGAAAGAGCTGATGTCGAACCTGCATGTGGTCAAAGTGAAAGTGATTAACATGAAGGGGAATACCGTTTTTTCCACCGATAAGACACAAGTGGGAACGGACAGATCAACTTATCCCGGTTTTTTGGCAGCAAAACAGGGTGAGGTAATCAGTGCTATCACATTTCGAGATAGTTTTTTTGCCATAGAAGGTGAAATTTTCAATCGCTATATCGTGAATTCATATATTCCCGTACGCAATTCGAAATCAAATGAGATAGAAGCAGTATTTGAGGTCTATTCCGATGTAAGCAATTTGTTCAGTTCTATGGAAGAGTCTCAAACTAATACAATATTGGCGACCTTTGTTTTCATGTCTGTTTTATATGTGTTCCTGTATTTCATCGTCAGACATGCAGATAAAGTTCTGGCCAGACAAGAACTTTTACGAAAGACCCAGGAAGAGAAAATTCGTTTTCAGGCCTATCACGATCCACTCACCGGTTTGTGGAATCGCCAGGGTCTTGATGATCGTTTGCAAGAGGCGATCAATCGGTCCAGTCGTCATGGTAAAAAGGGTGCACTCCTTTTTGTTGATTTGGACCGTTTTAAACTGGTGAATGATAGCTTAGGGCACGAAGCGGGAGATCAGCTGCTGCGCGTGGCTGCAAACAGAATTGCGAAGTGTTTACGAGAAACCGATATGGCCTTTCGCCTGAGTGGAGATGAGTTTCTCTTGATATTGGAGGATCTTGAAAGGCCAGAAATGTCGGCCCATGTGGCGACGAGAATTATTGAATCAATGAAGACGCCTATTATGCTGATGGGGCATGAGGTGTTAATCAACTTGAGTATTGGAATCACAACCTTTCCTTCAGCCGGAAAGGATACCAAGACGCTTTTGAAAGAAGCGGATGCATCCATGTATCAGGCCAAGGAAAAGGGTCATAACCAGTTCGAGTACTTTACCCGGGAAACTAAATTGGCCGCGATGGGGCGGCTTTCCTATGAGAATGAGCTACAGAAGGCCTTGCATAATGGTGAATATGAGTTGTATTACCAATCCAAGGTGGAGCCTGAAACCTCTCAGGTGGTAAGCGTGGAGGCACTCATCCGATGGAATCATCCAGTGAAGGGCCTGGTGCCGCCCAATGATTTCATCCCCTTGCTGGAAGAAACGGGCCTGATAAACAGTGTGGGTACCTGGGTTGTTGATACCGCCTGTAAGCAAGTTAAGAGTTGGCACGACAAAGGATACGCGCCTATGCGCGTGTCGGTGAATATCTCTGCGCGTCAGTTCATGAGTGGTGACTTGGTCAGTGTAGTGGATAATGCCCTGAAGGCGTCCGGTCTGGAGGCAAAATATCTGGAGCTGGAATTGACCGAGAGCATGTTTATAGGCAACAAGGATGATGCAATCGGAACGATGTTGAAACTAAAGACATTGGGTGTTGCCTTGTCCATCGATGATTTTGGTTCGGGGTATTCATCCCTTAGCAGTCTAAAGCACTTTCCTATCGATTATTTAAAAATAGACCGCTCCTTTGTGAAGAATCTGAATGAAAATCACAAAGACATGGCCTTAACCAGCGCCATCGCGGTCATGGCCTACAGCCTGGGAATCGGCGTTATTGCGGAAGGGGTTGAGAATCAAGAGCAGCTTGATTTTTTCCGCAGTCAGGGTTGTAAAGAGGTGCAGGGATTTCTTTTTAGTAAGCCCGTGAGTGCCTCGGATTTTGAACAACTGCAATTGGCCCCGAAACGTAAGCAGGCATAAAAAAAGCCCCCGGTGCGGGGGCTTTGATTCAGGTCGAAATATCTATTCGCTTAGAAACTAAAACCTACTCGAGCTGCCACTCCATATTCATTACCACTCGGATTCATGGCGCCTGCCACCTCGACATCTAATCCAAGATTCAAGCCTAGACCAGCCGTCATGATACTGGCATCGCTATCACTGATATTGTAGCGATAACCCAATTGCACTTTGAGTAGCCATAGATCCAACTCGGTACCCAGGCTCAGATAGCGAGACTTACCGCCCAGACCCAGCGGATCATTTTCAGTGAGGTCCAGGTCGGCCGCCACGTTATAGGCTGCGCCATGCATGGAGCCGCCTATGCGTACGGCTGGATTTACCTTGATGGTGTTGCCGAGTACGGTTTTGTATGATTTGGGGATCAGGTTTTTGATGACCAGACCGGCGCGGTATTCGTCGTTGTAGTTGTGAGCGACACCGAAATCCAGATTAAAGTCGGAATACTCCGTGAGACCGGTTTCTATATTGATGTCCGCCTGATCCAGGGCACTACCCACGAGTTTGTAGTCGATGGTTTGCATTTTTACGACTTTAGGCGTGATACCGAAAGCATAGTCCGCTTCGCCGATTTCATATTCCTTGGAGATGGCTAGACCATATTCTTGGATAAGCCCAAAACGTGCCTGAATGTTGGTGGTCATGGCGTTAGGGTCGAAAAGGGTTAGGTCTGGTGCAGTACTGCCAATCAGTGCTGCTTCAAGCTCGGCAATTTGGGCATTAATTTGCGCCAGGTCTTCCGCAGTTACGTCACCTACTACCCCCCCTCCAAGGGTTCCACTGGCCACCAGCGCAAAACCGAAGTTACGGCTGGGAATAGAGATGAGTGTGCCTGCTCCAATCTGAGCTTCGATAGTTTTGTTGGAAAGGGTTTGGATGCCTGTAAGTACGTTTTGTGCTGCGCTAATGGCGTTGGTCACATTGGCAGCAAAGTTGGGATTTGGGACAGGGCCGGGAAGAATGGGATTGAACCGATCAGGATCGCTGGTCGTATCCGTTGCAGCATCAAACTTCCCAACATAATCCGCGTCGTTAAAATCAGTAACCGCCTGTGCCAGCTCATCTGCATCCGCGACTCGAACGCCCAGGGTGGGGAGAGTAATGGAAAAATCATCATCCTTATTGGCTGCCGATAGCAATGCCGGATTATATAAAGCGGCTGTTGTGCTGTTTGCCGCCGAAACCGAGGTGCCACCCATGCCCAGTGTTCGCGGGTCGTAGGCCATAAACGGTAAGGCCAGTGTGTGGGCGGAAAATAAAACTGTACTTAGAACAAAAATACCCTTAATCGCTTTCATGATTCTCTCCCAATGAGCTCCAAACAGGGATCTGCCTGTGTGCGGCATACTTTTCTACCTTCTGTATCGGCTCCCAGTTTCCATTCTCCATCTCTTCATAGAGCGCAAATCTGATCAGGAATTGTGAGGTCTTGCCGATACTATATATGGACGCACCGCTTGAAAGCCAAGTCCGTGTTTATCAACATGTTAGTAAATTATTTGGATCGAGTCTAAAGGAAGGACGAAAGCATGCAGACAGTCAGTTTACTCAACTCCAAAGGGGGATGTGGAAAGAGTACGATCGCCACCAATTTGGCTTCTTATCTTGCCAACGGCGGGGCGAGAGTTGGGCTAATGGACCTGGACCCACAGGGTTCCAGCACTACCTGGCTAAAGGCCCGCCCTGGGATGTTGCCCAGGATTCAACAGGTGGACGAAGAAAACCTGCAGCAGCTACACCAAGAGCTGGACTATCTGGTTGTCGATTTCCCTAGCGGCATACGCGGACCCAAGCTGGCGCGGGTGCTGGACCAATCCAATTTCTGCATTATTCCTGTCTTGCCTTCACCGCATGATATCCGAGCAGTGGGTGCCTTCCTCCGTGATGTCTTGCGATCCCCTGCGGTAGGTAACGGCCGTTGCCAACTTTCTGTTATTGCCAACCGGGTGAAGCTCCATACTTTGGTGTACCAGTCACTGGAAAACTTTCTTTCTCGTTTGGATATCCCGTTTATTTCCACCTTTCGCGAAACCCAAAATTATGTGCGCACTGCCGCCCATGGTCTGGGTGTGGCCGACATGCCACGCACACAGCTCTCGACCGATCTGGATGAATGGCGAAAACTGGTGGGTTGGGTGAAGCAGGAGTCCTACTCGCTGGAGCGCGAGGCAGTCTGAGCCCAATTTGAACCACTTCCGCGTTGACACAAAATGGTTATCCGGTAACATCTACTCTCTAAAGGAATCTTTGGTTGAGGGGATGGGGCTTCCTACCCCTTAAGAAGAACGAGAATACGTTAAGGGAGTGATTTATGCGCAGACTAGCCGGGTTGGCCTTGCTAGCCTTAATACCCAGTATTGGTTTTGGGGCCGCCGAGTATTACAGAATTGACCCTGCCCACACCTTTCCTCATTTTGCGATCAAACATGGCAATTTTTCCACTCTGTACGGTCGCTTCGACCAAACTTCCGGACGCCTGATCGTGGACTGGGAAAACAAAAATGGCTCGGTAGACATCAAGATCGCAGCGGTCTCGATCTCCACGGGCCATAAAAAGCGGGATGATCATCTACGGTCACCCGATTTTCTCAATGTAACGGAGTTTCCGGATATTCAGTACCGCTCCACCAACATTGAATTTACCAGTGATACTGCTGCTACGGTGGACGGAAACCTGACAATTATGGGAGTCACAAAACCCACTCAGCTGAAGGTGAACCGGTACTTCTGTGGTGATAACCCAATCAATAAGAAAAAGACCTGTGGGTTTGAGGCGATCGGAGAGATCAAGCGCTCCGACTTCGGGAATACCTTTGGTTCTCCCGGTATCGGTGACAAGATGAATCTGTGGTTTGAAGTCGAGGCCATCAAAGAAAATTTTTAGTGGCCCTGAGTCATTGTTCAGGCTGGAAACCGCTCGCGTGGGTGCCAGCCTGGCCCCTTTCTAGGCATTGCTCAACCGTATGTAATCCAAAACCTGGAGATTTTCCGGCCGTAGACTGGGATCGATCGCTGCGGCTTCAAATTGTGCTTCAGTAACGGTGTTTTTCAGACTGCGTCGCAACATTTTCCGTCTTTGTCCAAATGCCAGGGCTACAATTTCGTTGAATCGCTTCCGGTTTTTCAGCTCTGCCAGGGGGGCTTTGCGCGGTACCAGGCGCACAATGGCGGAATCCACTTTTGGTTGGGGGTTGAAGGCCGATGGTGGCACATCGAAACAATGTTCTGTCTCGCAATCCACTTGGCACATGACACTCAGCCTGCCGTAATCCTTGGTGTTTGAAGGCGAGGCGACGATACGGTCTACCACCTCTTTTTGCAGCATGAAGAGCATGTCCTTGATATGGTCTTTTTGTTCCAGTAGGTGAAACAATAGCGGCGTGGAAATATTGTAAGGCAGGTTGCCAATGACACGGGCCGCGTCCTGTTGCCCAATGGAACTGATTTGAAATTCCAATGCATCGGTTTGATGGATCTGCACTTGGGATTGCTGGGCGAATTTTTCTTTTAGCCAGGCGGCTAGATCACGGTCTATTTCCACGCAATCCAGACGGGCTACCCGTTTAGCCAGATAAAAACTCAAGGCCCCTTGTCCGGGACCAATCTCCACTACGTGATCACTCGCCGAAGGGGCGAATGTGCGGATGATGTTTTCGATAATGTCGGTTCGGGTGAGAAAATTCTGGCCGAAGCGTTTACGGGGTCTATGCTCAGCCATGGCTGACCAGCGATTTTCGGTGCTCAACCATTTCCAGGGCCGTATGCATGGCCAGGGCAAAAGAACCACCTTCGGCCAGTCCAGGCTTGCCTGCCAGACTCAGGGCTGTACCGTGATCCACAGAGGTGCGGACAATGGGTAGACCCAAGGTCACGTTAATCGCATTGCCAAAGCCCTTGTACTTGAGTACGGGCAGGCCCTGATCGTGAAACATGGCTAAGACAGCGTCCGCGTCCTTCAAGTATTTGGGGGTGAATAGTGTGTCGGCAGGCAGGGGACCCGTCAAGTGCATGCCCTTTGCCTTGAGTGATTCCATGGCTGGAATCATGTGTTCGATTTCTTCTCGGCCGCAATGCCCGTCTTCCCCTGCGTGTGGGTTGAGCCCGCAAACCAGAATGCGAGGATTTTCGACGCCAAAATTTTCACGCAAATCGTGGTGTAAGATTTTTACTACCGATTCCATGCGATCCCGTGTTATCAAT
>JAOUPJ010000019.1 GCA_029879945.1 Gammaproteobacteria bacterium | reverse complement strand
GACGAGGTGGTCTGCAGCATGCAGCAACCCTTGATGGAGCCGCTGCATAAGGAAACTAAGGGCTTCGGCGATATCATGATCTCCCTGCTGAGAGGACGTGATAAAAACTACGCCAGTTTTAATGACTATTACGGCTACATCCAGACTGCGATGTTGAACATGCCCGCCACAGTAATTTCCGATCGTCCCGCGGGCAAAAAGGAATTCTGGGAAGGCTTGCTTCAGACTGGTCAAGTGAAGGTTCGCTCCAGTTCTTCGGCGCTTAAGACCAAACTGAAAGTTCCTGCCGTAAATAAAGACTATAAGGTCGATGCGGAATATCCCTACCACCTGGTCCCCTCGGCGAGACTGGGCCTGTGGGATGGTCGTCATGCGAATATCCCGTGGCTACAAGAAGCGCCTGATCAAATCACCAAAGTGGTATGGGGCTCGTGGGCGGAAATGCATCCGACTACGGCCGCCAAACTTGGTGTGAAAAACGGTGACTATGTTCAAATCGCTTCCGAATCGGGATCAGTCGAAACCCAGGTTTATATACACAAAGGTATTAACAAAAACGCAATCGCGGTACCTATGGGGCAGGGCCATGAAGCTTATGGTCGCTATGCCAAACGAACCGGTGTTAACCCGCTCAAATTGCTTTCTGGTGCGACTGATGGGCAGACAGGTGAGCTGGCTACGCATGCAACGCGTGTCAAAGTGGCTAGCCTGCATCGTAAAGATCCATTGGTTCGCATGGGCGGTAATGAAACACAATTGGGTAGAAAGTTTGTTCAGACAATTTCTGCTTCCCAATTGCGTCGCACATCGAAAGCGGAGGTGTAATCATGTCATTCAAAAACATAATGGAGAATTTCTCCAACTATCGAAAAGATGCGGAAATGGGTGGGCATCATGATTATGAGCACCGTTGGGCGATGGCCATCGATTTGGATGTTTGTACCGGTTGTAATGCCTGTTCCACCGCTTGCTACGCGGAGAATAATCTTGCCGTAGTTGGCAAAGAGAAGTTTGAAAAGGGCCAGGGTATGCACTGGTTGCGCGTGGAGCGCTATTGGGAAGACAATGATACGCGTGAGCATCCAGAAAATGGTGCCATGTTCCTTCCCATGATGTGTCAGCAATGTGGAGCGGCGACGTGTGAGCCGGTATGTCCCGTGGCGGCGACTTATCACACGCCAGACGGCCTGAATGCTCAGGTTTACAATCGTTGTATTGGTTCTCGTTATTGTAATAACAACTGTCCATTCCGAGTTCGTTACTTTAATTTCTGGTCTTACTACGAAAGTAGCTGGCCAGAGCCGCTCAATATGCAGTTGAATCCAGATCTTTCTGTGCGTGACAAAGGCGTTATGGAAAAATGTACGTTCTGTATTCAACGCATACGCGTAGCCAAAGACTTGGCGAGACGCGAAGAGCGTAAGGTGATTGACGGGGAATTTTTAACTGCATGTGCGCAAGCTTGTCCGACCGGGGCTATCGTGTTTGGAGATACGATGAATCCAGAAAGCCAAGTGAGCAAAGCGTGGGCGAAACACCAGATTACTCGTGGTCCGCACACACATACTAAACCTAAAGATAACCCGGAGCTTCGTGGTTATCGAATTTTTGCTGAGCTCAACGTGGATCCTTCAGTCATGTATCTCGAGCGTGTTCGAGAAACAGAGGTTTAAGGGTTTTTGGGTTCAATTAAAAAGAGTCAGAAGTAAGGAAGCACCATGAGTAACAGTCCACACGATAAAGTCCTAGATGAAAATCTAAAGTGGACGCAGATCAATGAAGACGTCATTCGTTCGATGCAAAATCCTCGGAAGGCGTACTGGATCAGCGTTGCTGTCTGCGTATCCATGTTTTTCTGTGCAATTCTCGCGGAAATCTATCAGTACCGAATGGGTATGGGTACTGCTGGATTAAATAATCCACACATGTGGGATATGTATCTTGCTACATTCGTATTCTGGATCGGCATGAGCCATGCGGGTACGTTATTATCTGCGATACTTCACATAATTCATGCGCAATGGCGTAAACCGATCTATCGATTTGCGGAAGCGATGACCACATTCTCGCTGCTAACAGCGGGATTCTTCCCCATGATCCATTTGGGTCGTATCTGGAATCTATACTGGGTACTTCCTTATGTATCGGATCGAGGTGTTTGGCCAAACTTCCGGTCACCACTATCCTGGGATGCCTTCGCGATTAGTACCTATCTGTCTGCGTCGGCCCTGTTCCTGGTTATCGGTATGATTCCGGATATGGCTGTACTGCGTGACCACACCAAGGGCTGGAGAGCCAAGGTCTATGGCGTGCTTGCGTTGGGATGGCGCGGAGACGACAGACAATGGCGAAACTTCCGTAAGACATACATGTTAATGGCGTGCTTCCTGATTCCTTTGGCGGTATCAGTTCACTCCATCGTATCGTCTGACTTCTCCATGTCCATCAATCCAGGCTGGCACGTAACAACGTTTCCTCCTTACTTCGTTGCGGGTGCCCTGTACTCTGGATGTGCGGCGATCATGACCTTGTTTGTATGCTTGCGTTACTTCTTCCGCATGGAAGATTACATGACTCTCAACATCATGGAGAAAACCACCAAGCTTACTTTCGCCATCGCTGGTGTTTGGAACTACTTGTTGTTCGTTGAGTTCGCCTCTGTTTGGTACGGACACAGCGTATACGATAAAGAGTTGCTCATTGCGAAGGCCACAGGCGATTATGCTCCAGTGTTCTGGACCATGATTTTCTGCTCTACTGTCGTACCGTTTACGATGGCGTTCCAGAAACTAAGGCGGCACATGCCAACCATGTTTATCGTATCGCTATTCCTGCAATTGGGTATGTATACCGAGCGGTGGATGATAGTGGCACCAACTCTGGCTATGTCACATAACCCACATCAATGGGATATTCTCTGGGCGCCGGTTGTGCAGTGGGCCATTGTATTTGGAAGCTTTGGTTGGTTCGGTCTTCTGTTCTTAGTGTTTGTAAAAGTGTTTCCTTCAGTATCGATGTACGAAGTGAAAGAGCTGACACTGCATCAGAAAGAAGAATTCGAAGAGGAGAGACGTATGCGCGAAGCAGGTATGTTTATGCCCGAATCTGCGACTGCTCCACCTCTACCGGGAGATGAACATAAACGACCCGAAGATCGGGTAGCTGGCAGACCAGGCATGGAGGGCGCGTAACATGGCAAGTAAACATAAAATGCTAGCGCTATACGATGATTTTGAGGAATGCTTCAAAGCGATCAAAGCCATCCGGGGTGGTGCGGTGAAAGGGGTAACTGTTGACGATTTGACAGTTCTATCTCCGGTAGATCACCACGGTATCGACGAGGCGCTAGGGCCTCGTCCGGTGAATGTGCAAAGATTTACCTTATTGGGTGCTTTGTTCGGGGTTACGTTTGGGTTTTTCTTTCTCGCTTCGGCGCAAGCCAGCTTCCTGGTTCAGCCTCAAGGTGGAAAACCTGTAGTGCCACTACCCACCAATTTTGTACTGATGTACGAAATGCTGATTTTCTTCGCGGTCTGGACAACTGTATTGGTGTTCCCTGTCTTATCGGGTCTGTTTAAAAAACGCGATTCGTTATACAGCGAAAAGCTGACTGTGGATCATATGGGGGTTATTGTTGAAGAAGTTGATGGCCATAATCTGGACGCGATGAAAGACTTTTTCAAAAACAATAAAGCGGTTGAAATTCGGGAAGAGAAGATCTGATGAAACTGAAAACGCTTACGATATTTTTAGCAGGTTTAATCGTGTCTACCCAGGTGGCTGCTTGGCCCTGGTCGACTGATATGATGAATCAGCCGAGCATTAAACCTCAGGAAGGTCCACCAGCGGCCTTTCCTAAGAGGTCTATACCTACAATCGGAATTCCTACGAAGGTGGCTAATAGACAAGAAGCGGAAAAGCTGAAAAATCCAATTAAGCCTACTGCCGAATCTATTAAACAAGGCAGAAAGCTTTTTAGAATAATCTGTGCCGCTTGTCATGGCTTGAGTGGGAAGGCAGATTCGCCGGTAAGCCCAAAGATTGGCGCAATAGATCTGACCTCCGACTACGTTCAGCAAACGTTGGCCGAGGGATGGATCTGGGGAACCATTACTTTTGGTAGCGCAATTATGCCAGCCTACGGGGTTCCAAACGAACAAGGTGGTTCTAACGACTTGTCGCCCGAAGAGCGCTGGCATGTTGTGAACTATGTCAGAAAACAATTGGTTCGAGATTCTGCGGGCATGGCTTCGGCCAATTAAATTCGGGAACTCGTCAACGAGAATTAACTGAGGGTAGGTTTCATGGATAGCTTTGGAAGCTGGTCAGTTCTGACGACAAACTTTCTAATCGTGCTCTATCTGGCACTAAACGGCGTTACCTTGGCTGCGATTCTGCACCTTGCCAACGCCAAGTGGCGTACGCACGTGAGGTTTCTGGCGGTGTCATCGGCAGCATTGTTGCCGGTAGCCTTTGTAATGTTATGTATACTCTTGTTCTTTGGAGAGAATACATTCCAGTGGCTTGCGCACTCTGGCCATGGTGGCGAGGGAGAGCACCATATGCCCGGATGGCACAATTACACATTTCTTGTAACGCGCGAAATTTTGGCGTTCCTCGCGATTGCGGGGCTGTATACCTTGTTTATCAAGTATCAACACGCCGCTTCTGTTGATCCGCGTTATGCGGCACAGAGACGCTTCAGAAATGTTGCATTGCTAATACCGGTCGCTTATGTTCTCTACGCGACGATGGTTGCTTGGGATTTCGAAATGACTATGGTACCCAACTGGCATAGTGCGAGTTACGGGGCATACCATTTTATCAGCCACTTTCAATTTTATTTGGCTTTCTTTGCAGTCTTTCTATTCATTCTGACTCGCTCAGGGAAGCTTAAAGTAGAAGTCCCCAAGAAGATTTTCAATTACTTCGCACAGATGATGTTGGGATTTACCATCCTATGGACATACCTCTATTTCACGCAGTATCTGATTTATTGGTACGGTCGTCTGCCAGAAGAAATCGTCCGCTTCCGAAACATGTTGGAGCTTGATTTGAGCACAGTTTGGTGGACCTTCCTTGTGCTGAAGTTCATTATTCCTTTTGTCACTTTTGCGACATGGACGCCCAACAGACACAATCCTAAAGTGATTGTGGGCGTAGCGAGTTGCATACTGCTAGGTACCTGGCTGGAGCGCTACACCTGGATTTCAGGTTCGGTGGATCCTTCACACTATCATCTACCGATGACTGGCGGATTTGACATAATCACCACCATCGTTACCTTGGCGGTAATAGCCTTCACATTGAGATGGTCTTTGCTACGTAATGGATTGATCAAACAATCCTAATATACACGGAAATGTGTTATTCTAAGGCGGGTGAGGGTACTCATCCGCCTTTCTTTTGTAGGGCATGTGGTGATCACTTTAACTAATAATATTGATCAGGTTGTCCATCTTTCGTTGAGATATCAGGAGATTATTGATGGCAGTGGTATCTAATAGGCGCTCTGTCATGACTTTGTATTCTGGTTCGAATGACCCTTACTCCCATAGAGCTAGGATCGTTCTGGCAGAAAAGAACGTTGCTTACGAAGTTGTGGAAATTAAATCGAGTGAGTTACCTGAGGACCTCATAGATTTAAATCCATATAACAGTGTGCCTACACTTACCGACCGTGATTTAGTGTTATTTGACTCTCGGGTCATTATGGAATATCTCGATGAGCGTTTTCCCCATCCTCCATTGATGCCTGTGGATCCAGTTTCCAGGGCCAGGACTCGACTCATGCTGCACCGCATCGACAGAGACTGGTATCAATTATTGCCCCAAATTGAAAACGGGTCATCAGCTGAAAAAGACAAGGCCGTGAGTGAATTCAAAGATAGCCTGATGTCTATTCTTCCGGTGTTTGAAGCTAAACCCTATTTCATGAGTGATGATTTTTCCATTGTAGACTGCTCAATTGCGCCACTGCTTTGGCGTCTGCATACTTATGGTGTTCAACTTCCCAAACAAGCTGGACCAATTAGTGAATACATGAGTCGAATTTTTTCCCGCCCGGGTTTTAAGGAAAGCCTAACGAGTGCGGAGAAGGAGTCAGCTCCTTCCTTATAGAGACGTAAGCCCCTATGAGCAGCGATTCCAAGACTATGACGTCAAGTCGTCCTTATTTAATCCGTGCCTTGGGTGAATGGATCGTCGATAACAATCTGACGCCCTATATCATGGTGGATGCCTTGGTAGAAGGGGCGCAAGTCCCGACACAATTTGTCAAAGATGGAAAGATAGTACTAAATATCGGGCCGTATGCCGTTCAAGATTTGGACGTGAGCAATGAATGCGTCCATTTTTTCGCCCGTTTCAATGGTATTTCTACCGAGGTTCTTGTACCTATCCGTGCAGTGCTTGCTATCTACGCGAAAGAAAACGGTCAGGGCATGGTCTTCGTCGATCCAGATAGTCCAGCACCCGATCCACAATCGCCAGACTCCTCATCTAATCAGGGCAAATCTGGATCCAAGCCAAATCTGAAACTCGTAAAATAGTGCGTTAAAGCACCACATTCTCCAGAGAAATATTTTCAGCAGTCAGCTCAGCAAGTCTTTTCTCTCTTTCAGGCTTTTTCATTTGGCTTAGTTTTATACATGCAGATAAAAAACGTTTCCAATCCTTATTGTTTTGCGCGAATAGCGCATAAAATGCGGGAATATGGCCTATGTATTCCAGATTGGCAATAAGTCTTGCGTTATTCAACTCTTTCTTAAACCAGTTTCGAAAAGGGTCTTTCCCCCACGATTTACTTACATTTTCATATTCTACAATCATCCCGTTAAAAATCTGGGATTTTTGCTCCTTTTTATTTTGCTCAGACAAATCGGATGAGTAAATCACATTGAGCTTTTCCTTCGTATTGATCAGTATCTTACGAAATAAACTCAATTGCTTTAGAAACTCTAGATAGTTTTTTTGAGAAGCGGAATCGCCATTTATGCGGTACCATTCTAATACCCCTAGGCGCTGCACAGCGGTGGCAAACGCTTCGTTAAAGGCTGAATCATCTGAAATGTATAACACCTGGTGAGAAAGCTCATGAAAAATGAGCCCGGCCAGGGAATCCGCTTTCCAGTTCACGAAGGTGTTTAAGACAGGATCGTTGAACCAGCCTAAGGTGGAGTAGGCGGGAACACTGCCCACATAGGTGTCGAAACCTTCTTGTTTCAAGTGTAGTGCGTGTTCAAGGGCGCGAGCCTCGTCGTAATAACCCCGGTAACTGACACATCCCACGATCAAATAGCACCAGCGTTTTGGCTTAGTGGAAAATTCTGCCGCCGCAAAAACATTCCACACCACACTATCTCGTTTGAGATCGTAATAGCTCTTGTAGCTGTCATTGTCCGGCAGCCCGAGTTGGTCTGAAGCAAATTGACGATATCGCAGTATTTCTTGAAGATTGTTTTTTAACTCGGGAGAAGTGTCGTTGTCTGATAGAAGTTTTTCTATGTCCTGTTTTCCCCACCAGATCTCTAGATGTCCGCTAACTGATTGAGAATAGTACGATAGGGTGGTGCAGGAGGTGAGCAGCAGAGAACAAACCAGTAGCATAGGGGCTGCAAATTGCTTAGGACTGGGCATAGAAGTAAAAATTTTCACGAATTAATAACTACTTATATATAGCATAGAACAGATTAGTACCCATCGATTTCTTTGCAACCCAAATACCATGTATCATTGGCTATGTTAAAGATTAAGTCAAAACGCGTATGAAAACGTATTTAGTGGGTGGAGCTGTCCGGGACAGGTTGCTGGGTCTTACAGTGAATGAGAAAGACTGGGTAGTCATCGGTTCAAGCATAGAAGAAATGCTCGCGCACGGGTATCAGCAGGTGGGTAAAGATTTCCCCGTGTTCCTGCATCCCGATACCAAAGAGGAATACGCCTTGGCGCGTACCGAACGGAAGACCGGACGGGGTTACAAGGGTTTTGCAGTAGATTTCGAACCCACGGTCAGCCTTAGGGATGATCTCCTCAGACGAGATTTGACCATAAATGCCATGGCTTTGGACGAAACCGGAAACTTGATAGACCCATATCAGGGCACTGTCGACCTTTCTAAAAAAATATTACGCCACGTAAGTGATGCCTTTGTAGAAGATCCACTACGCGTCTTAAGGGTTGCCCGCTTTGCCGCGCGCTTTCATACGCTAGGATTCATCATTGCGAATGAAACTCTGGAACTAATGAAAGCAATCGTTAACCAGGGTGAAATGGAAGAACTGGTCGCCGAACGGGTCTGGATAGAAACCCTTAAAGCATTGAAGACCGAGCAACCCAGTGTCTATTTCAATGTATTAAAAAGTTGCGGCGCTCTGAAAGTCCTTTTTCCAGAAGTCGACAAGCTCTTTGGTATACCTCAGCCCGAGAAATATCATCCGGAAATTGATACCGGCGTGCATACCATGATGGTCTTGGATCAAGCGGCAAGGCTTAGCGCCGATCCAGTAGTGAGGTGGGCTGCCTTGGTTCATGATTTGGGTAAGGGTGAGACACCTCCGGACTTGTGGCCCAAGCACCACGGCCACGAGGCCTTATCCGTAACACTGAATAAAAAACTCAGTGATAGGTTAAGAATTCCTAAAGATTTTAGCGAGTTGGCAGACCTGGTGGCGAAAAATCACGGTAAAGTTCACAAGGTGTTTGAGTTGAAGGCATCGACTTTGATCGACATGCTAAATAGCATCAATATTTGGCGGAACATCAACAGACTTGAACCATTTCTATTGGCTTGCGAAGCAGACTCTCGGGGTCGTTCAGGTTATGAAGACAGTGACTACCCGCAAGCAGCATTCATCAAGGAAGTGGTCGAGGCCTGCAAAATGATAGATGTTAAGCCATTTCTCGATAAAGGTCTGCAGGGTGGGGAGATCGCTGAGGCGATCAGAGGGGCGCGCATCAAGATCGCGAATCAACTCAAAATGAAACGGATGAACCAGTCCGGATCAAACAAACAGGATCAGTAGAATGATGCCTAATAACAGCCGATAGATAACAAAAGGTTTCATTCCCATTCGGGATATCAGTTTTAGAAAGTAATGGATACACAGGTAAGCGCTCACCGCTGAAACCAGGGTCCCAATCAGCAGCGCTGACCAGTCTACAGGGGCGTTCTGTTCCAACAGGTCTTTGGTGAGCAATACGCCGGCACCGGCGATGGTTGGGATTGATAATAAGAAAGAAAAGCGGGCCGCTGCGTCGCGATTCAGACCCAATAATAAGGCAGCGGTGATCGTAATCCCCGAGCGGGATGTGCCTGGAATAATTGCCACGGCCTGGGCCAGGCCTATGATGATCACGTCTCGCCAGTTGATCTGTTTTAATGTGCGATGCTCAGACTGTTTTATGTCTGCGTACCACAGTAAGAGCCCAAAACCGATGGTAGTCGACGCAATGATCAGGGGGCCTCTTAGATCAGTCTCCACATAATCTTTAAACGTAAAACCGAAGACTACAGCAGGTAGGGTTGCCAGAACAATTCCCCAGCCCAGATTGCTTTCACCTACGGTCTGTTTTGCGAGGATACTTTTTGAGGTATCCGCCACAATATGTACAATCTGAGCGCGAAAATAGAGCATCACCGCCGAAAGCGTCCCCAGGTGTACGGCCACATCAAAGGCCAGGCCTTGATCTGGCCAGTGTAATATTTCCGGGACCAATATCAGATGGGCTGAACTGGAGATGGGCAAAAATTCGGTAATGCCCTGAACCAGGGCGAGTACGACAATATGAAGAAAATCCACAGATTAGCTCGAGTTGGGTTTCTAGTTATTCTAGCTGTTTATTCTTATTTTGTATAAGAGACTGAGCCCGAGTGATCAATGTTTGACGCTTAATGTTTTGCCCTGCGATCCACCACAGGTCTAAGGGCGTTCCAGGCCTGTCTATGCAAAATCTCGACTCTGCCGTCATTGTATTCCACCACGATACCTTGCGTTCCATGCCCGATCACGAGTACTGAATCGCCCTGGTGAGTAAGATAACGCGCATTGACGAGAATCTCTCTATGCATAGCCTGCCCTCCCTAGTTATGCAATATAGAATGGGCTAATAAACCCCATTTTTTACAAACTGTCTAATTGGTAAGATTTATAGGATCGAAACCTAACTTATGATTCGGTCACCCGGGAGCCCAAAATGACCACAAGCACAATCCACCACACTTTTCCTTGAAATCTGAACACCTTGGCCACAAATAAAGAGGCTAAGGCATCTACTTTTTGGTATAGGTGTCGATAGACTTCTCTATACATACCAAGGACCAAGTGGAATACCGGAAGTGATAACCCGAGATGCTGAAAATCGTCCTAAATCCTCTTCCATAAAAGGGCGGGCGATTCGTTTTCTTAGCTTCAATATGCAAGTCGGGATTGGTGCCAGTAAGCCCCATCACTACCTCACGCATAGTTGGAAGCACCTTATCCCCCACGCCAACCATTTTCACAATCTCGATCAGATTGCATCAATGATAAACGCGTACGATATAGTCGGCCTGCAGGAGACTGATGCCGGTAGCTTTCGCAGCAGCTTCGTCAGTCAGCCACGTTACTTGGCAGAAAAGGCAGGTTTTCCCTATTACCATGTGCAAACCAATCGCAACCTGGGTCATATCGCGCGACACAGTAATAGCCTATTGAGTCAATTCGATGCGTCGGAGATTACCGGCCACAGGCTTCCAGGTCGCCTACCTGGTCGTGGTGCCCTGGCTGCCAGATTTGGAGAAGGAAAGGACGCACTCCTGGTTCTTTTGCTGCACCTGGCACTGGGCAAGAAGGCCAGAATGCGCCAGCTTGGTTTTATCGGTGATTTGGTATCAGAGTTTCAGCACATCGTGGTGATGGGAGACCTGAACTGTCAGCCCTGGAGCGACGAAATCAAGGCACTGATGACCCGCACCGGCCTACTGATTCCAACCGGTGGAATTTCCACCTTTCCGAGCTGGTCGCCAAAACGAGACATTGACCATTTTTTGGTCAGCCCGAGCCTTAAAATTAACTATGTAAAGGCATTACCCATCGGATTCTCTGACCATTTACCAATCGCTATGGAAGTGCTAGTCCCGGAGTCAGTCCAACTGAGGCACTAGGCCAGGGCCTGTATACTATCTAATCGTTTAGATTACAAAATTCTCCGCTCTTGCGCTTCTGATCATCAAGGAATGATTTTGGATGCCGTTGTTCTATTTGGGTTAAAAACGTTAGATTTGTCATGTCTTCAAGTCACTCAAAAGAAAATTGGCAGCAAAGAGCAGAAAAGGCGGAGTCTCTACTGATAAAGGAAGAGCTGCGCAGTCGCGAATTGGAAGAGTCCCTGCTCAATAATTTGCACAAACTCTTGAGAATTGTAGATCTGCCGCCCAAAACGGTAGACACGTATCTAGACAAGCTAAAAAGGATTTCGTCACGGGGTGCAGATACCTACCAAATCGAAAGCCTGGTCAAAGAAATCAGCGAGGCAGTGGTTGTTCAGGATAGCAGTCCGCAAAAGGCTTCGGTGGTTGATCCCGTCATCATGAAAACCATTCACTGGCTTGCTGTGCACGCACCAAAAGAGTCCGGTGCGGCCATTGAGTTACATTCCTTTGTGCGGCAACTCAACGCGGCACTCAATGTGGAACAATATTTACGAACACTAGACGAAGTAAAAAGCTTTCTGCTAGATCTGATCAATCACGATTTTGAGATGGAAGGAAAGTATTCACGGCTGATAGTTCACCTGCTACATCAACTTTTTGAACGTCTCAGCCTGCCTAGAGAGATGCAGCAAGACGTGGACAAGCTTCGCACCTTAATTGAACAGGGATACAACCCGAAATCCTGGAGCAAGGTGCTTGATACCATTGATGTGGTGACTACCGACTTCAGAAAAAAACTCTATACCGAACGGGAAGATATCGAACATTTTCTGATTGAAATCACCAACCGACTCAAGGAATTGGAGCTGTTTGTTAAAAAGTCTGCAGAATATTCAGAGCACGCGCTGGAAAAAGGCAAAGAGTTCAACGACTCGATGGTATTCGAGCTAAACGGCATTGGAAGGTCGTTGGCAAACACGATGGATCTGGACAACTTGAAAGACGAAATCAGTTCTCGACTCGAGGCCATCGAATTCCGTCTAAACCTTTTTTGGGAAGAAGACAATGTGCGCCACGAAACGACTCGGGAGCAGGTTCGGTCGCTAATCGGTTTGCTCAACAATATGGACGCGGAAGCCTCGCAACTGCGCTTGCGCATGAAGCGCCAACGCATGGAAGCGATGATTGATCCTCTAACCGCTGTCGCAAATCGACTCAGTTATAACGATAAGATACGTGATGAGATCGCGCGGGCAAAACGGTACGGTGAGCCCCTTTGTTTAGTGGTGTGGGATATTGACTACTTCAAAAAGATCAATGATCGCTATGGTCATGTGGCAGGAGACAATGCCCTAAAAAGTGTCGCCAAGCTGCTAAGCCAGCGGATACGTGAAACCGATTATATCGCGCGTTATGGTGGCGAGGAGTTTGTGCTTTTGCTGCCAAGTACGCGTATTCCCAACGCAGTGGAAAGCTGCAATCAGATTCGTGAATTGGTGGAAGAGGCAAAATTCCATTTCCAGGGGGAACGAATCGCAATAACACTTTCAGCGGGTATCGCTGAATTCAGCGCCGGGGATACGCCCGAAAGTCTATTCAATCGTGCCGATGAGGCCCTCTACCGCGCCAAGGAAGAGGGACGAAATCGAGTGGTGACAGCGATCTAGTGTGTATTTCCCGCATCGGGAATTCCCAAGAATAAATAAATAAACCATTATTTATCAGGTAGTTAACGAAATGGTTTGGGGCGCTAAGTTTTTCTAAACATTAGCGTTCTTGCTGTCGACACAGTGTTACAAACTATAGTGTTGTGGATTATTTACACATAATAAAAATGGTATTAGCTTGTTGGTGGTGTAGAAGTGAAAAAAATCAGTAAAAACTTGATGATAAAAGCTGGCGCGGTTTTGCTGTGCTTTGGTGTAGTACAGCTCGTTTCTGCTGAAAGCGGCGGTGTGCACTGGTCTTATAAAGGAGCGGAGGGGCCTAAAAAATGGGCGAGTCTGTCTGATGACTTTGAGACTTGTGGAAGTGGTAGAGAACAGTCACCTATCGATATCACCGACAAACTCCCGGACGGCCAGAGTGATATTGCCTTCCATTACGAAAGCACGCCGCTGGAAATTCTCAACAATGGCCACACTATCCAGGTCAATTATGAAAGTGGCAGCTATATTAAAGTAGCTGGTGTGCGTTATGACCTGCTCCAGTTTCACTTCCACTCTCCCAGTGAACACACGAAGAATAAAAAATCTGCCTTGATGGAGGTACATTTTGTCCATAAGAGCGCCGACGGTCAATTGGCGGTTATCGGTGTGTTTATGGATGCGGGCAGTAGCAACGCCGATCTCAATGACATATGGAAGCATATGCCCAGAGGCGCTGGAGAGACAGAACAGGTAGACGGCATTACAGTGAACGCCGATCGCATTTTACCAACGGTGAGAGACTACGTGAGCTACCCCGGTTCGCTCACCACTCCCCCTTGTAGCGAGGGTGTGCGCTGGATGGTAATGAAAGAACGCATCACAGTTGCCAGCAGCGCGGTAAACAAATTTGTGAGCCTGGTAGGCAAGAATGCCAGACCGGTTGAGCCGCTATACTCGCGTCTGGGCGAGTTTGACCAGGCTTCCTTTCACGAAGCAAGTGATTCGTCTGGTACTCACATGGCTTCCAGTTCACATGGCGGTAACGACCACAGCGCCAGTAGCGCCCACGGTAGTAGCCATGGTAGTAACGATCACAGAGCCAGTAGCGCCCACGATAGTAGTCATGGTAGTAGTGAGCACAGTGCAAGCAGTTCGCACGGTAGCAGCCTCAGTAGTAACGATCATGGCGGAAGCAGTTCTCACAGCAGTAGCAGTAACGATCATGGGGGCAGTAGCTCCCACGGTAGTAGCCGTGCCACACATGCCTTTAAAGAAGAGCACAAACCACACTGGACCTATACAGGTGTGAATGGGCCAGACAATTGGGGTTCTCTACACAAAGACTTTCATATGTGTTCTGCAGGGAGAAATCAGTCTCCCATCGACATACGACAGCCTACAGACACACATCTGTTCGATCTGGACTTTCAATACAGCCCTGTTGCATTACAAATCCTGAACAATGGACACACTATCCAATTCAACTACGGTAACGTAGACAATTCCGATCGTAATAGAGTGAACATTGGTGGAAAGAGTTATCTCATGCCCAGTGCTACACACTATAACAGCCGCTTGCTGATTTCGGGCGAGCCCTATGAATTATTGCAAGTGCACTTTCATAGTCCCAGCGAACACACCTTGAACGGCAAGTCCCATGTGTTAGAGGCTCACCTGGTACATCGAAACAAAGAGGGTCAGTTGGCGGTGGTGGGTGTGTTTTTCGAAAAAGGAAGTAACAATGGCACCATCGATAAGGTCTGGGAGCACATGCCACAGGGTGTAACGCCGGTGACCACCTATGGCACCATGGTGAACGCAGAAGACCTGCTGCCACGACGTAGAGATTATTTTCATTACCGAGGTTCGTTGACTACGCCTCCTTGTTCGGAAGGGGTGCGTTGGTTTGTAATGAAAAATGTGATGCAAGTGTCTGATAGACAAGTGCGTCAATTCCGAGATGTGGTAGAGCGAAATAATCGGCCGGTACAGCCGCTTAACAAACGATATTTACTATCAAGGAAATAGTGGGACTCACTATAAGGACTACAAGCAATGTTTAACATAAAAAACGTAACAATTAAAAATCAGGTAATCGCACTGGCGGGTGTGCTCATGGCCTTGATGCTGACGGCCATCGGTATCGGCCTGGTGCAAATGTCCAAGATCGGTACGGAGATCGAAGACATTGCAGAGATCGATATCCCTCTTACCAGAAAAGTGGTAGGGATTACCGAAAATCAAATATTGCAAACGCATCATTTGGAACGCGCGTTACGTTTTGCCGTGCAAATGAAGACCGAAGAAAAGGCGGGCGAGTATTTCAAAGAGTCCGTAGAGGGGTACCAGGAAGCAGACAAAGAGATTGTGACCCACCTGGCTGAGGCGGAAAAAATCGCAAAAGAGGCAATGGAAAACGCACATAGTGCTGAAGTAACGAAAGAATTTGAGCACGTGCTGGATGCTCTGCAAAAGATAGAAAAAGAATATAAAAACTATGACTCCCATGTGCAACCCATTTTCGTCGCGGCGGTAAACGGTAGGCATCACGAAGTGAATCAGCGCACCGATCTGCTGGACCCGGAAGAGCAAAAAATGGAGCACGAACTTGATGCTTTGATGAAAGAACTGGAAGCTTTCACCGAAAGCGCCTCCAAGCAAGCGGAGTCTGACGAGAAATTTGCCGTTACTCTCTTAACTACCATTGGTATAGTCTCGATCGTAGCGGGCCTTTTGCTCGCCACCATCATTATTAAAAATATCGTGATGCCTTTGAGAGAAATGCTGCGCGCAGTAGACGATCTCCGTGAGGGGGACGGGGACCTGACGTATCGACTGCCTGATTTCGGTAAAAATGAGGTGGGCGAAACTGCGGCTTCTCTCAATGGATTTGTGAGCAATGTGCATAAGATCATCTCCGATGTTAAGTCCTCGGTGGACGCCATGTCTTCCGCGGCCGCGCAGATCAGCGCCACGGCACAAACCTTGAGCCAGGCCTCCAGTGAGCAGGCTGCCAGTGTGGAAGAAACCACTGCCACATTGGAAGAGATCTCGGCCAGTGTTAATCAAAATACCGAGAACGCGCGTACCACCCATGATGTTTCGTCCAAGGCGGCGAATCAGGCAGAGGGCGGCGGTTCTGCCGTTGCTGATACCGTGAAGGCCATGCGTAATATCGCAGACAACATCAGCCTGATTGAAGACATTGCCTACAAAACCAATCTTCTGGCCTTGAACGCGGCAATTGAAGCGGCACGGGCCGGTGAGCACGGTAAGGGTTTTGCGGTGGTGGCGGACGAGGTTCGTAAATTGGCCGAACGCAGCCAGACTTCAGCCCAGGAAATTAGCGAACTGGCGCAAGATAGCGTCAATGTGGCCGAGAATGCAGGTAAGGTGATTGGCGATGTGGTACCCCAGATACAGAATACTGCCACACTGATGCAGGAAATCCTGGCCTCGTCAGAGGAGCAGGCCGCCGGTGTGGGGCAGATCAGCACCAGCGTGACCCAGTTAGACAAGGTTTCGCAACAGAACGCCGCCTCTTCAGAAGAGTTGGCATCTACCTCAGAGGAAATGAGCGCTCAGGCCGCCCAATTAAAGGCGATGGTCGGGTTCTTCAAGACTGAATAGTAGCTGACATCCCGGCTGCTATTACAAGCACCGTTTTGCGGTGCTTTTTTTTGTCTTATAATTTGTTAGAGTATCCATTCTTTAAACTCATAAACCTCCAGTTGGTATTCGTGTCAAAACAAAGCGTCAAATTATTAGTAATGGTACTTCTATGCCTGCTGGTTCTAGGAAAGGCGGGTGCGACAGTTATGCACGGCACGGAAGTGATCCCACTGAAAGAATGTGGCTCCAAACCCAACTGCGTGGTTTCCCTGGGCGCGGGCAAAGAAAGCTTTTATATCGAGCCGTTCCCTATTCGGGAAAACCCTCAAGTCAGTTTTAAGATTCTCACTTCTGTTTTGAATAATTACAAGCGCACGAAAATCGTCAAAAACAGCGAAGGCTATATCCATGCTACTTGCACCTCACTCATATTTCGATTCGTGGACGATGTGGAGTTTTATCTGGATAAAGTGAGAAGAAAGATTCTGGTGCGCTCGGCCTCTCGCGTGGGTTATTCGGATTTTGGCGTGAATCGCAATCGAGTGGAAGAGCTGAGGAAACTGTATCTGGAAGCACCGTTGGACCAGTCTGATCAATGAAACGACTGATTGGCTGTCTTATAGCGAGCAGTTTTCTGTTTTGTTCAAACAGTGCACTGAGTCAGTCTCAAATAGATATACCGCTAATTGATGCCCCCTACAACGCGGATCACCCCGAACAATGGCCCAGTATGAACCAGTCTTTGCACTGGGTACGTAGCACCTATGCCGCTGCACACCACGGCCTGACGCAGTGGCGAGATGAAAAAGGAAAGAATCCTACCATGTGGATCATCGGTTTTGATTTCATGATGACATGGTTTCCCTTGGGTAGCTCCTGGCTGCATGAGGAGTGGCACAGGGCGGTAATGGGTCAGTACGGAATCGATAGTTATGACGAGGTCAATGATATTCCCCTGTTTGCAGAGACTATTTCCGTTTCACACGTGAAAGACGAAGACCTGGCCTGGCTCAAGGCAAATCACCCAGCCGATTTTGTGCGCCTGTCTTCCGCTGGTCTGGAGGCGCAGAACGAACTCAATTTTCTAGTGGAACAGGATCAATTTTTTAAAGACTCGCCCACAGATAACCTCTTCCTGCTTTGGTCCAACTATATAAATAACTGGGGCTATCTCGATGCCTGTGCCTCGGAAGATTCCACTAAAATTACCAAAGAACTACAAGATGCGGAAGGAGCGAACATAAGCAAGAGAGATTTTACCGGCCTGGACTGTAATGCCTGGGTCTATGATCTGTTCAGGCCTCAGGAGGCCTATGCGGATCGGGGACTGCATCCCTCAGGAACCGGTGTGCGTCGCTATCGAACTTTCGAAGATTTAACGCAAGAAGAAAAAGACTATCTTACAAAGCAATCGCGTCTGTCGCTGTTAAACCTGGTCAATCCGTTTTTAATAAATAGAGTCCATTTCTCCGCACAGTTCGAAGGTCGTCAAGTCTTGTGGAATGCCTCCCTCAGGCACCACATCACACCCTTTGGCTACAATTTGGGCGTGAATGTTTTTCTGCGTAGTGCTGATACAAAGCTACTGTGCACCCTCAATAGTTTTCACAATAAAGTGTCGGTCAGCCCCGGTGTGGATTGTCAGCTCAAAGACATGAAGCTGAATGCCTTTACCTGGGAAGCCCGTACTGCCCTTTGGGCGCAGCCCAAAGACCAGTCTTTCTATGCCGAAAAATCTGAACTGGGTGGCTTGCTTAGCACGCGCATTCAATATCCTTACACAGAACGACTGGCGCCGTATTTAACCCTGGAAATGAAGACAAAAGGCTGGGTACCGGGGAACGTTTATCTGGACGAGAGTGTGAGTGCGCGCACGGGGCTGGTCTATCAACTAGACTGACGCGCGATCCAGTCCCATTGCCTTGCGCATGATGAGATTTTTTACCGGTCCCGCCTTATTGGTCAGGCCCAGTCCAAAATTTCGCAGTCCGCTAAGAGCCGCTTGATCGTTACTGAACAGACGTTTGAATCCATCCATCACACCCATCATGCCCAGGTTTTCACCCTTGCGCGCCCGTTCGTACTGTCGGAGCAAGACCTTGTTTCCCAGATCCTTGATGCCGTCTAGTTTGGCAGTGCTCAGAAGCGTAGTCAGTTCTTCGGCGTCGGCAAAACCCAGATTCACACCCTGCCCCGCCAGTGGATGTATGGTGTGTGCCGCATCACCCACTAGTGCCAAACGATGATCGATATAGCGGGTGCTATGTTGCAGGCGTAGGGGAAAGGCGGCGCGTTTTCCACAGCCAATCACCTTGCCCATGGGCGACTCATGTAAGGCCTCATTCAGTTCGTTGAGAAAGTCGGTTTCATTCAAGCCTAATAGACGATTGGCTTCTTCTTCCGTGGTGGACCACACAATGGAGCAGCGGCCATCTGCCAGAGGGAGAAAGGCCAGGGGGCCAGTGGGTAGAAAGCGTTGCCAGGCCGTTTCGTGATGCCCTTGTTCAGTACTTACCACACACACCAGTCCCTTTTGATGATAAGACCAACCAATGGTTTCGATATCAAACTGGCTGCGTAGCCAGGAGCGTGCACCGTCGGCACCCGCTAAGAGCCTGGCGCTTAGCGTTTCTCCTTCGCTGGTTTCCAGTTCGGCGTGATCGGTTTCCAGATGGAGTGCCTTGATGCGCAGGGGATGTCGATACTCAACACAATCGTATTGTTCAAATTGGTCGATCAGGCTCTGCTGGATGGCCAGATTCTCAATAATATTTCCCAGTGTGGGAGCGCCCACTTCGGCGCTATCAAAATGGATCTCGCCTTTGCCTTGGGCATCCCATACGTGCATTTCACGAAAGGGGCTGAGGCGTCTTTTGCTGATCCCCGACCAGGCACCGATGGCTTCCAAAAAGTGTTGTGATTTCGCGGTGATGGCGCTTACGCGCAATTCATAATCTTTCGGTGGCCAGTCCATCACAGGTGAGACGGCATCCAGCACCAGGGTATT
Source organism: Gammaproteobacteria bacterium (assembly GCA_029879945.1). Lineage (GTDB taxonomy): Bacteria > Pseudomonadota > Gammaproteobacteria > S012-40 > S012-40 > JAOUPJ01. Next base: position 1,183 of record JAOUPJ010000019.1, on the reverse strand, counting down.
TATTCCCGCCTTACCGAGCCCGCAGGCCAAGGCGCCGCCGACCATGCCGCCACCGACAATGATCACATCATAGGACTTGCTCATAGGGGGGCTCCTCGGGCGAGGCGGGGCAGTTTGCCGTTCATGCCCATGGCCTGTCGGGCCAAGACGCGTTTGGCGGGGCTAAAAATATTGGTGGCAATCAGTCCCTTGCTGCGTAGCGAATTCAGTGGAAAAAAATCGTTGGAAAAAATTCGCACCAGCTTGTCGGTGTAGTTGGCGGTTTGTTCCTGATCCTTGTTGCGCCAGTCTTCATATCGTTTCAATGTCTCGATGGAACCGATATCGGCGTGTGCGCGCGAGGCATCTACCAAAACCTCCGCCAGTGCGGCCACATCGCGTATCCCCAGATTAAATCCCTGGCCGGCAACCGGGTGCAAGGTGTGGGCGGCATTACCAATAAAGACCACGCGAGAGCGAATAGACTCCTTAATACGAGACAAGCTCAGTGGAAAGGCGAAACGCTTTCCTGTTTTCACAAAATGTCCCAGTCGAAAACCGAAACGCCTTTGCAGCAGGGCGAGAAATTCCTTGTCATCCAGCGATAAAACATCATCGGCAGCATCCGCATTGACGGTATAAACCAGCGAGCAGCGATTCTGACTCAAAGGTAAAAGGGCCAGTGGGCCGGAATCGGTGAAGCGCTCATAGGCTACGTTCTGGTGGCTGGCTTCGGGTGTGACGGTGCTGATGACCGCCGTTTGCTGATAATCGACCGTGTCATTTTCGATTCCCAGTAATTTGCGCACAGCAGAATTGCCGCCGTCTGCAGCGATGAGCAGGCGCGTGCTGAATGTGTGGTGTTCTCCCTCACGATCGAGAGTGGCTTCGGCCGACTCTTCTGAGATTTTCAGATCCACCAGTTTTGCCGGGCAAATCAGTTCAATATTACTGGACTGGGCCATACGATCCATCAAGGCTTGACCGATATCCCGGTTCTCCAGCACATAGCCCATGGCCGCTACACCGAGTTTTGCAGCCTCCATGCGGGTATTGCCAAAATGGCCTCTATCGGAGACGTGGATGGTGTTGATGGCCGTGGCGGACCTTTTCAGGCTCTGCCAAACTCCAATAGAATCAAATATTTGCTTGCTGCTGCTGGCCAGGGCAATGCAGCGGGCATCATAACTGGGCTGGGAATCAG
>JAOUPJ010000197.1 GCA_029879945.1 Gammaproteobacteria bacterium | reverse complement strand
ATAGTTATGGACGAAGACACGTGTATGGTGAAAGTTCTCGCCCGAATTTCACATTTTTATTTTGAAGAATCCTGTGGGCAATGCACGCCTTGTCGTGAGGGCACGGGTTGGTTGTCTCGTGTGGTGAATCGTATTGAAAAGGGGCAAGGCAGACCGGAAGATCTGGATCTGCTCAATGATGTGTCCAACAAAATAGAAGGGCATACTATCTGTGCCCTGGGTGATGCGGCCGCAATGCCGGTTGCCAGTTTTATCAAACACTTTAAAGAAGAGTTTGAATACCACATCGAACATAAACGCTGCATGGTGTAATAGGTTTTGGGGTTCTAGGCATGGTTAGTATCGAAATAGACGGCAAACAAATCAAAGCGAACGATGGCGCCATGGTCATCGAGGCCGCTGATGATGCTGGAATCTCTATTCCACGTTTCTGTTATCACAAAAAGCTTTCAGTAGCCGCCAACTGCCGTATGTGCTTAGTGCATGTGGAGAAGGCGCGTAAACCTTTGCCCGCCTGTGCGACACCTGTTACTGAGGGCATGAAGATTTTTACTCGCACTCCCTTGGCCTTACAGGCACAAAAGGGAGTGATGGAATTCTTGTTGATTAACCATCCCCTGGATTGCCCCATCTGCGATCAGGGTGGTGAATGTGAATTGCAGGACGTGGCGATGGGCTACGGCAGTGGTCTGTCCCGATACTGTGAAGGCAAGCGCGTCGTTGAAGATAAAAACCTTGGTCCATTAATCGCGACCGAAATGACTCGCTGCATACATTGCACACGCTGCGTACGCTTTGGCGAGGAAATCGCCGGCATAAAAGAATTGGGCGCTACCGGGCGCGGTGAGCACATGAAGATCGGGACCTATGTCGAAAAGACAGTGGATTCAGAACTCTCTGGCAATGTTATCGATCTTTGTCCAGTAGGTGCTCTCACATCCAAGCCTTTCCGTTACCGCGCACGTGCCTGGGAAATGCGTCAAGCCGACTCCATCGCGCCGCACGATTGCGTGGGTTCCAATATCCATATTCATACCAAGGGCCGAGAAGTCTTGCGTGTGGTGCCAAGGGACAATGAAGCGGTGAATGAGACGTGGATCTCTGACCGAGATCGTTTCAGCTACGAAGGGATACACAGTGCAGATCGCGTGGAAAAGCCACGAATCAAGGAAAGCGGCCGATGGACTGAGGTCAGTTGGGAACATGCCCTGGCTTTCGTTGGCGATAAACTGAAGGCCTTGCCTGCAGACAAACTTGGTTTTGTTGCCGGCCCCAGTTGTACAAGTGAAGAATATTATCTATTTCAAAAACTGGCCCGGGCATTAGGTACCGATAATATCGATTATCGCTTGCGTCAGTTGGATATTAGTGACCAGGCCCAAGTTGCAATCAGTCAAACACTGGGTCAGACCATCGAAGAATTCGAACAGAACAATGCATTCCTCCTGGTGGGATCAAACCTTAGAAAGGATCAGCCTATATTGGGGCACAGGTTGCGTAAGGCGGGTCTGCGTGGGGCGTCTGTCTCTCTAATCAATTCGATGGATCACGAATTCCGTTTCCCCGTCGCCAATAAACTATTGGGCGGCGCTGGCGACTTGATCCGAAATTTGGCCGGTGTGACGAAAGAATTATTGGCACAGAACGCGTCTTATAAACGCAGCAAAGACTTGAGTGATGTCTTGTCCGGAATTGAAGCGAACGATACGCATCGCTCCATTGCCAAGGCACTGTCTTCGGCCAATAAGGCCACCGTAATTTTGGGTAACCAGGCAAACTACCATCCCCAGTCTTCTACGATACGCGCCCTGGCTGCTGCGATCTGTGAACTGTCTGGTGCCAAGCTGTCTATTGTGACGGATGGTGGAAACTCTGTGGGCGCGCAACTAATGGGTGTGTTGCCACATAGAGGTCCAGGCGGTAAGAAGCTGTCGAAGACGGGCCTGAGTTTTAACGAGATGTTGACCACTTCCATTAAAGGATTAGTGGTAATGGGTGCCGAACTGGATGCGGATACGTTGACAGGGTCTTCTGCACTAGAGACTGCAAAACACGCCGAAATCGTGGTGAGCATTACCCCTTTCAGTTCAGCGGCCATTGAAAAATACGCGCATGTGATGTTGCCAGTGGGCACATTCGCTGAAACCTCTGGAACCTATATCAACACAGAAGGGCGTTGGCAAAGTTTTGAAGGGGCAGTGCAACCATACGCTGAGTCCCGTCCTGCGTGGAAAGTGTTACGCGTATTGGGTAATGTGATGAAGCTGGATGGTTTTGATTATTTCAGTACCGAAGAGGTAATGGATGAGATCAAAGAGCACGTCGGTCACGTGGAATTGAATAATCTTTTCGAGTGGGAAGCCCCTGCTGTGACTGGATTGAATGGCAGCAATGGACTGGAAATGATTGGCGATGTCCCTATCTACTCGGTTGACGCAATTGTGCGACGTGCCGCTGCGCTACAAGGTACCACGGATGCAGTTTCAAGCTGTGTATACTTGAATTCCAATGCGGCATCAAAACAGGGTCTGATGGACTCAGACACCGTAAGCGTGGTCCATCAATCGGGCAGTATTTCCATGACTGTCAAATTGGATAATCGTGTACCGGATGGCTGTATCTTCTTACCATCGGGTGCTTCCACGACTGACTCTTTGGGCGCGCCGTTTGGTTCCGTAAAATTAGACAAGCTTGCAGGAAGCATAAATGATCAAGGAGCGATAGGAGCGGCGAATGTTTGATTTAATGAGGGAGGCGCTTTCATTTCTTCCCCAGGATCTGGTGACAGTACTCGTCATTATTTCCAAGATAACGATTATCGCAACACCGATTCTTTTATCGGTGGCCTATATCACGCTGCTGGAACGCAAAGTTATCGGTTATATGCAGGTACGTATCGGACCAAACCGGGTTGGTCCCAGAGGCTTGTTACAGCCTATTGCTGATGGTCTCAAATTGATAATGAAAGAGACCATTATCCCGACCAAAGCGAACCGTGTTTTGTTTATTTTGGCACCCGTATTGACCTTTATTCCGGCCATCACTGCGTTCGCGGTCGTACCCTTTGACTATGAAATGTATTTAAGCGATGTGGATGCCAGTCTGCTGTTTATACTCGCCATTACATCTATGGGTGTGTATGGAATAATCATTGCGGGATGGGCTTCAAATTCCAAATATGCCTTTCTCGGTGCGCTGCGTTCAGCTGCACAGATCGTGTCCTATGAAATTGCAATGGGCTTTGCACTGGTTGGAGTGTTGATTGCCGCCGGGAGTCTGAATCTGATCGATATCGTACGCGCCCAGGAAGGTAGCATGCTGCACTGGTACTGGATTCCGTTGTTCCCGTTGTTTGTGATTTACTACTTATCGGGTGTGGCAGAGACTAACCGTGCCCCCTTCGACGTAGCAGAAGGTGAATCGGAGATTGTGGCTGGTTTCCACGTGGAATATTCCGCGATGACATTCTCAATCTTCTTTTTGGGAGAATATACGGCAATGATTCTGATATCATTGCTTACCGCAATCATGTTTATGGGTGGATGGTTATCTCCCTTCCAGGGTATTCCCATGCTGGAAGAGATGTTTGCCTTTGTGCCCGGAATAGTTTGGTTACTCGCAAAGGCGTTTATCTTCCTATTCCTGTTTATTTGGTTTCGAGCCACGTACCCTCGTTATCGATACGACCAGATCATGCGCTTGGGATGGAAGGTGTTTATTCCCATCACCATCGTCTGGTTACTGGTAGTAGGTGTGGCCTTGTTGGTAGATCTCGGTCCCTGGTTTGACTAGGGTACAGGTGAGTAAATGGAATCTGTAACGCGTTATGTAAAAAGTTTGTTCTTGTGGGAACTGTTGAAGGGGCTTGGTGTTACCGGCCGCTACCTGTTCGCGCGCAAGATTACAGTACAGTACCCGGAAGAAAAGACACCGCTCTCAAATCGGTTTCGCGGGCTGCACGCTTTGCGTCGTTACCCCAATGGAGAAGAGCGTTGTATCGCCTGTAAATTGTGTGAGGCAGTGTGTCCCGCATTGGCGATTACAATCGAATCCGAGCCCCGTGCAGACGGTACTCGTAGAACCACTCGTTATGATATAGATCTATTTAAATGTATCTATTGTGGATTTTGTGAAGAGTCTTGTCCGGTGGACTCTATAGTCGAAACGAAAGAATTTGAATATACCTTCGAGAAGCGTGGGGAAAATATCATGACCAAAGAAATGCTTCTCGCCATGGGAGACAAGTACGAAGAACAATTGGCTGCGGACCGACTCGAAGACGCGCCTTACCGATAATAAAACGGAATTTTAGAAAGAGAACACGGATAAATGAATCTCGAACTCGCAATTTTCTATTTCTTTGCTGCAATGCTTGTCGGAGCTGCGACACTCGTAGTAACGATTCGTAATCCGGTTCACGCTGCATTGTTTCTGGTGTTGGCTTTTTTCGCCAGTGCCGGTGTCTGGTTGCTATTGGAGGCAGAGTTCCTGGCTGTCACGCTCGTATTGGTATATGTGGGTGCGGTCATGGTGTTGTTCCTCTTTGTTGTTATGATGTTGGATATCAATCTCGTACCACTCAAAGAAGGATTCGCACGGTACCTGCCCGTGGGTGCCTTGGTTGCACTGGTATTGATTGTTGAGATTGCGTTGGCAGTTGGACCGGAGCGCTTCGGTTTGGAGATGTACACAGACCCAGTCGCACGCGATGCGGACTACAGTAATACTAAAGAGTTGGGTCGCGTGCTCTACACGACCTACGTTTATCCCTTCGAGATTGCGGCTGTGATTCTGGTTGTGGCTATTATCGCCGCTATAGCCATTACCTTACGTGAAAAACGTCAGACCAAATATGTTCAACCTGAACAACAGGTTTCCGTGACCAGAAAGGGGCGGGTGCGTATGGTGAATATGCCCGCTGAAAAGAAGAAAAAGTAGAGACAGAAGGAACAGGACGAGCAGCATGATTTCGTTGACACATTTTTTGATTTTGGGGGCGGTACTGTTTTGCATCAGTATGGCCGGTATTTTTTTAAATCGAAAAAATGTGATTATTATTTTGATGTCTATCGAGTTGATGTTGCTGGCCGTGAACCTGAACTTTATTGCATTTTCACACTATTTAGGTGATACCGCTGGCCAGGTCTTCGTGTTTTTTATACTAACAGTGGCGGCAGCTGAAGCGGCCATTGGTCTGGCGATACTTGTCGTCGTATTCAGAAATCGTAGAACCATTAACGTAAGTGAACTGGACTCCCTGAAAGGATAGTTGTAAGGAAGCAACATGGAGAATACCTATTTAGCCATTGCTTTAGCGCCTCTGCTTGGCTCCATTGTCGCCGGTCTGTTCGGTAAACAGATAGGCAGGGCAGGTGCGCATACCGTCACTATTCTTGGCGTAGCGATAGCCTGTGCCTTGTCCTTTTATGTGTTTAAGGTTCATGTCCTGGATGGGGCAGCAGCATTCAATGGCACCATTTACACATGGGCGGTGAGCGAAGGCATTTCATTTGAAGTCGGCTTTCTGGTCGATCATCTCACCGCCATGATGATGGTGGTGGTGACCTTTGTATCCTTGATGGTACATATCTATACCATCGGCTATATGCACGACGATCCAGGTTATCAGCGCTTCTTTAGCTATATTTCACTGTTTACTTTTTCCATGTTGATGTTGGTCATGGCCAACAACTTCATGCTTTTATTCTTCGGCTGGGAAGCAGTTGGTCTGGTTTCCTATTTGCTGATCGGGTTCTGGTTCAAGAAAGAAACAGCTATTTATGCAAATCTCAAAGCATTTCTGGTTAACCGTGTCGGTGACTTCGGATTTATTTTGGGAATTGGTGTAATACTGGCGTATTTTGGCAGTGTAGACTATGCCGACGTCTTCGCCGCCGCAGATAGCATGCAGTCCCTGACAATACAGGTAATACCTGGCGTGGACTGGTCGGTGCTAACACTGGCATGCATACTTCTGTTTATAGGTGCTATGGGTAAATCTGCTCAAGTGCCTTTACATGTGTGGCTGCCTGATTCCATGGAAGGCCCCACGCCTATTTCTGCATTGATTCATGCTGCAACCATGGTAACCGCGGGTGTGTTCATGGTGGCGCGCATGTCACCATTGTTTGAGCTTTCCGAGACTGCGTTGTCGGTGGTGTTGATCATTGGTGCTATCACCGCCTTGTTTATGGGTTTGCTTGGACTTGTTCAGAACGACATCAAACGGGTCGTCGCTTATTCCACCCTGTCACAGCTGGGATATATGGTTGTTGCTCTGGGTGCTTCGGCCTACGCGGCCGGTATTTTTCATCTGATGACTCACGCCTTCTTCAAGGCGCTGCTGTTCCTGGCTGCGGGTTCAGTCATTATTGCCATGCACCACGAGCAGGATATTCGCAAGATGGGTGGTTTACGTAAGTACATGCCTATTACTTATATCTGTTCATTAGTGGGCTCATTGGCGCTGATCGGTTTTCCCGGGTTTTCGGGCTTCTTTTCGAAAGACTCTATCATAGAGGCCGTCCACGCCTCAGAATTGGCTGGCTCGGGCTTCGCTTATTTTTGTGTGTTAAGTGGTGTTTTCATTACGGCCTTGTATAGTTTCCGTATGTTCTTCCTGGTTTTCCACGGTAAAGAACGTATGGATGAACATACCCGTTCACACCTGCATGAGAGTCCTTTCGTTGTTACTTTGCCCTTGATTTTGTTGGCAATACCTTCTGTCGCAATAGGTTTTATGACCATAGGGCCAATGCTCTTTGGTGATTTCTTCAAAGACTCTATCTTCGTTCTGCCTCAACATGATGTGCTGGCAAAGATCGGCGAAGGTTTCCACGGTGCTGTCGGATTTATTCAGCATGGTGTGATGGGTCCCGCCTTCTGGCTCGCCATGGCAGGACTAGGTACTGCCTGGTTTATCTATATGATCAAACCAAGCATTGCAGACTCCATAAAGAATTCGTTCC
>JAOUPJ010000195.1 GCA_029879945.1 Gammaproteobacteria bacterium | reverse complement strand
TGATTGTACCTGTGATTTTGCAAGGCTACCCCCATTTTGTCGTCTTTCTGGGTACATATAAAAATTCGGTACTCCTCGCCGATCCCGCTTTTGGGAATGTAAGCATCCCAGTCTACAAATTTAAAAAGAACTGGATCAGCTACGAAAGTGTGGGCCACGTCGGTTTTATTGTTACTAAAAATGGACGTGTTTCTCCACCGGGCAAGCTTGCCATCACACATCGCGATTTCACGCATACCCAATAGTCGACTAAGAATGAAAAAACGAAACTATCTGTTGTATGGAACCCTGTTATTGCTAGCCTCGACAGCAGTCGGTGCCTCGGAACGAGCCATGGATGAACTATCACGGCAACTTGAACTACGGGATCAAACCATCATTGAACTGATAGAACGCGTCCAGACGCTTGAGCAGAGGGTAAAAGCCGGAAAACTTAAGAAAAATGAGCAAATACGTAGTCAAAAACAGCGAGCTGACTCATCACAACCTCCTGGAACAATTCGTGTCAATGAGGAAGTCGCTGAACGGGCACTGGAACGATCACTCACATTGGAAGGTGCATTGCTCCTGCCCGCTGGCGCAATAGAACTTGAACCGGGCATCCGTTTCAGTCGTCGTGAAAATTCCAGCCCTGATTTTTTCTCTACCGGTACACAAATCTACCCGAGCAAAACTGAGCTGAGAGTCAACACACTACGCAGCCGGCTTTCTTTTAAGCTGGGTTTGCCATTCGATTCGCAATTTGAAATGGGCCTCCCCTACTACGCAACTGATATCCAGCGTGCAACAAAACTGAATTTTACCGCTGTCGAATCTAACAGAACGAGGCAGGACCGCTGGGGTGATCTGAGTTTGGCTCTGGCCAAGACGCTTTCAAGAGAAGGCTGGTGGCGACCCAACCTCGTGGGTAAAATCGCATGGGATAGTGATACTGGCCACTCTAATAGTTTCCAGGAATATTCTGCGAGTATAACCGCCAGCAAGCGACAAGACCCGTTGACGCTGATTGGATCGATACTGTATCAAACCACAATAAAAAAAGATGATCTCAAACCCGGAGACGTGTTATCAGCCAGCTTCGGAAATCTCATAGCATTAAGCCCTGAGACCTCCATGCGTTTTCTATTCAGTGGCAGTTACCAGGACTATACCTCAGAGAATAAGAGGGCACACCCAGCAAGCGATAGGCTCTCCGCAAGTTTCATTGTCGGTGGCTCACTACTACTTGCTCCCGGAAGAATGTTGAGTATTGCTCTCGGAATAGGGTTAACAGAAGAGTCTGAGAAATTTTCACTGGATATGTCCTTGCCGATTCGTTTCTAGTCACACACTCCTTCGTCAATTAATCCGCGCATAAAAACTATCTTCTCTGCATTTATTGCAACCCGATAGAGAATGTTCTAACTATATAGGCACCGTTTTGGTTAATACTGAACTGTAGACTTGAATATTCATACTACACTAACAGGTACACTATCGACTTCGTGGCAACTTTGCACACTATTGTGTATTGATGCTAAGGGATTATGAAAACGGGCCGAGATAGATGCTTATCCAACCATTCGCTGATAAGAACACCGGTACTGACTTATCCGTATATAGAATTTTTTCGGTATAAAGACGAGGATTTAGGGATGAAAAACATACTTTTTTTAATGCTGTGCCTATCTTCATTGGGTTACTCGAATTCCTTCAGCGCAGAAACCCAGCCACCCTCTCAGGCTGCAATGTGTGCAGGCTGCCACGGACCAAAAGGGATTAGCTTTTCACCTGAGGTTCCCAACCTGGCTGGCCAGAAACAAGCTTATCTGGATAAAGCGATTCGTGATTACCGTTCAGGTAAACGAAAGAATCCGATGATGAATTCGATGGTTGGGAGTTTGTCTGACGACGATATCGCAACATTGTCTTCTTACTATAGCAAACTTTAAGGTTGACGATAAATTTCTGAATTATTGATTAAGAGAAAAGCCATGTTGAAAAAAGAAAAATCGGATGTAAAAAACCCCACTCGGAGAGACTTTTTAACTACTGCCACCGGCGCAGTAGCGGGAGCCGGTTTGGTCGGTGCGTGCTGGCCCTTTATCCAGAGCATGAATCCAACCATGGACGTTCTCTCCAAAGCCACTACGGAAGTTGACCTCGGAGTTATTAAACCCGGCGAGTCCAAAACAGTAGAATGGCAAGGGAAACCGGTTTTCATCCTGCACCGTACGGATAAGCAAATCGATGAGATGCGTGCGTCAAATGGGGGTAAAGACCCCATTGAAGACGAGAAACGAGTAGATGTTCCAAACTGGTTGGTCGTAGTAGGATTGTGTACGCACCTGGGATGTGTACCGAGTCGTAAAGAGGAAGGCTGGCTTTGCCCTTGTCATGGTAGTGTATACGACAATAGTGGTCGTATTTTGAAGGGCCCTGCTCCCACCAATTTGGAAAGACCCCCATATCAATTTTTGTCTGAAAGTAAAATTCTAATTGGAAACAACAAGGTTTAAAGGAAACTGACATGAATAAGCTTGTTGCCTGGATTGATCAACGCTTTCCCCTCACTCAGTTTGTTAAACAGGAACTCACCGAATATCCCACACCTCGAAATCTGAGTTATCTGTGGAACTTTGGTTCATTGGCCGCCCTGGTGTTGGTGTTACAGGTAATTACAGGCATTTTTCTCGCGATGCATTACAAGGCCGATGCCAAACTGGCATTCGACTCGGTTGAACACATCATGCGAGATGTGAACTACGGCTGGCTAATACGCTATATGCACTCCACTGGTGCGTCTGCTTTTTTTATTGTGATCTATATCCACATGGCACGAACTCTCTATTATGGCTCGTTTCGAAAACCTCGAGAATTGATGTGGTGGAGCGGGCAAGGTTTGCTAATACTCCTGATGGCGACAGCATTCATGGGGTATCTACTTCCCTGGGGACAAATGTCATATTGGGGTGCGCAGGTGATCACCAATCTTTTTCGTGCCACTCCATTTATTGGCGATCAAGTCGTTATCTGGTTGAGGGGTGATTTCTCAGTAGGAGATGCAACGCTGACACGCTTTTTTGCACTGCATTACCTGTTTCCTTTTATTATTATCGCAGCGGTGGGATTTCATATGGTGGCCCTGCACTATGTAAAGAGTAGCAATCCTTCTGGTATTAACCTCCAAGCCAAAGACAATATTCCTTTTCATCCCTACTACACGATCAAAGACTTTTTTGGTTTTGGTGTTTTTCTCATAATCTATTTCGTATTTGTTTTTTATAGCCCCAATACTTTCATAGAGGCTGACAACTACATCCCGGCCGATCCCTTGCAGACCCCGGCGCATATCGTTCCGGAATGGTATTTTTTGCCTTTCTACGCCATTCTGCGCGCAATACCAGATTTGTTTGGTGGCGTCGTTGCGATGGCACTTTCCATCATCATATTTGCTGTATTGCCCTATCTGGATCGTTCAAAAATACCCGGTGGAGCGCGCTATCGGCCGTTCTACCGATTACTTTTTGTAGTCTTTTCCATTGATGTTGTTGTTCTGAGCTACGTTGGGGCCAAACCGCCTGAAGGCGGCTTAATACTAGTAGGACAGATTGCTACATTTATGTATTTCGCACTATTTACGGCGTTACCCGCCATCTCTATCTACGAGGAAAAGTGGTTACGCAGGAGGGGGCTTCCCCCTGAAGTGGAGGAATTGATCACAGCCGAAGAGAATCAGCGTGATATAAGAGAGGGGAAGACACAATCATGAACATGACTCTCCGTATCCGGTTGGTAATCTTGCTACTCTCTTTGGTTTCTGTATCAACTAACGCGTCAGCAAGTGCGGATGTTGAATTACGGGACATCTATCTCGAAGTGAACGCTCAAAATCTTCGAGAGGGGTTTTATACTTACAATAATTTGTGCCGACTATGTCATAACCTTAAATATATTAAGTACAGCAATCTATCTGATGTTGGTTTGAGTAAACATGAAATTGATGTGCTCAGAGGCACAAATGGGGTATCTGACACATTGGCCGCCTCAATGCCTCCCTCCGTGGCAAATCAGGCCTTTGGAAAAGTGCCCCCAGATCTTTCTCTGATGGCCAAAGCCAGAAAAAATGGAACCCATTACATCTATACATTACTTACCAGCTACTATGAAAAATCGGAAGCCGTGTATGATAACCATCTTTTTCAGGGAATACGAATGCCTGATATCTTTGAATACTCGGTTACCGAAAATCCCAAGGATAAAGAGTTAATCGATAAACGTGTGCAACAGGTAGCCCTTTTTCTTGAGTGGGCGGCAGACCCTAAACGGGACGAGAGAAAATCAATGGGGGTGTTTGTGATCGCCTATTTAATGGTCTTGACTTTATTGCTCTTTTTTCTGAAGCGACGCATCTGGGCAAATCTACAATAACAGGAATAACATATTTTATATCAACGCTATCCCGCTTTACTCTGAGGACTCATTCCCAAACTAATTCCTTCTGCCATTTCATTGAGTAATCCGACTTTTGCCGCCAGCTTCTCCAGATCCTGGCTAGTAATAACGGCTTGAATTTCTGCTGCAAGCGTTGTTAGCATGGGGTAACCGTAGCCTCCTCCAATTCCCTTAAGCTTGTGTGCAGTTTTAGACACCTCCTCTACGTCCCCGTTCTCCATGGCTTTATTGATCGCTTCTATGAATTCGGGTAATCCCGTCACAAACTTAGTTACCAGCTCAATCAATTCTGGATCATCCTCTAGCAGTTGTGAATAGATGGGTTTGGTCTCTTTAGTGTTACTCATGTATTTCTCCAGTATTTCAAAAAAATGTGCCTTTTTAATGGGTTTAACTGTGAAATCTGTGAAGCCGGCCTCAAGGCATTGTTCTTGATCTTGCTTTGTCACATTGGCAGTCAATGCGATAATGGGCTTATCGTAGTTTTTTTCACGTAGCAAACGGGTAGCCTGTAACCCATCCATGGTAGGCATTTGCAAGTCCATCAAAACAAGATCATAATCTCGACTGAGGGCCAACTCGACGCCTTCCTTTCCATTTTCCGCTACATCAGACTTTATACCAGCCTTTCGTAACACGAATTTAACGAGCTCCTGTATGTCTGGAGTATCTTCGACGATCAACACTCGGCCAAACAACGGTTTGTGTTGCTTGTGCTCTTCTTCGTTTACTTTCGTTCTAATGAATTGACTAATCAGCTTGGCATCTTCTGGTAACTGATCCACAAAGACAAATAGCGTAAAACAACTACCCTTTCCATACTCACTTTCAACAGTTAGATTGCCGCCAAACATCAGGGCCAACTCTCTTGAAAGGGTAAGCCCCAAGCCAGTCCCTCCATATCGCCGGGTTGTAGCGCTATCCGCTTGAGAAAATTTACTAAATATTTTACGCAAGTTTTCCCTTTTTATTCCGATACCCGTATCCACCACATCAAAATTCAATCTTCTGTCTTCCTCGTATTTGACTTTTATAGCGATACTTCCCTTTTCCGTAAACTTGATTGCATTGCTACACAAGTTCATCAGTATCTGTTTCAATCGAGTTGGGTCTGTATGGATATGGGAAGGAACCGGAGTTAGATAGTTTACCTCTATTTCAAGGCCTTTTTTGCCAGCAATGGGTTGATTTACCGTGACCACATCTGTAATCAAATCCGACAAATCTGTTTTTATTGATTCAAGCTCAAGTTTATCTGCTTCTATTTTGGATATATCCAAAACATCGTTGATAATAGCCTTCAAATGTGAACTACTTCTTATTATAGTGTCTATCGCTCTATCTTTTTCTTCTTTATTTAAATATTCGTCCATAAGCGATTCTGCGTATCCTATAATGGCCGCCAAAGGTGTACGCATTTCATGGCTCATATTCGCCAGAAAAACACTTTTTGCCCTATTCGCTGCTAGGGCCTGATCTTTAGAAATAGCCAACTCCCTGGTTCGTTCTTCAATCATTTCCTCCAGCATTTCTCTATGTCGCAGGAGCTCTTTTTCATTCAATTTATTTAGTGTAACGTCCGTACCATAAACGTAGACGCTTTTTGTCTCAAGTGATGGCGCGAACAGAACACTGTAGACCAAAGCACCACAATCAAATTCTATACTTTCAGAACGACCCTGTGCTATCGTTCGCTGTACTATCTTCAATACCTCACCTGGTACAGCGTGACCCACTTCCGTATTCCAATATTCAAGAAGATATTCGCTGCGTGAGTTAGAATAGGAGAGGAGCCCATCCTGCTCTATTTTCATTACCACGTTCCACGTTTCTTCCGGAAAGCGCGCCAACTCCCGGATTCTTTCTTCTTGTTGAAGCCTATCGGTTATATCGTTGATGCTGCAGATAAAAATATCACCCTGCTCGATAGCAGTTTGACTAATGGCCAACTCGATGGGTATCGAAACACCGTTTTTACTTCGTATCTTTAGATCGCGCCTGTGGTTAATTTTGTTCATTGCCTCCTCCACAGAAGGCCCTGCGAGGTAGCCGTCATGTATAGCGCGGGTTTCAAAGGGAAGCAGTATATTGATATTTTTTCCAAGCAATTCCTGCGTTCTAAATCCCGTTATTTTTTCCGCCGCTTCGTTTAGAAGTATCACCTCTCCCTTTGTATTTAAAACGATAACCCCGTCGAACAAATTTTTCAGGATGCTGGCAAGTATTTTTTCATTGTCTTTTAACTTGTCTTCAAAGTAGACTAACGCACTGACCTCGTCTAACAAAACTAGAACAATATCGCCTAGATTGACAATTTTGGCATCAAACCATTTGTTTGAAAAACTATCGAAGATCTTGTTTTGAAGGACAGAACGACCGTTACCAAGAAACTTACTCTCGGGGGAATACAACCCTTTCTTCAAGTCCGGAATGATGTCCCATATTGTTTCACCGATACTCTCCGAAAAATCAATATCGAAATAGCTATTAATTGATTCTGAATATGATATCAGACTATATCCCTGATCCAGTACAAGC